>JACIYK010000075.1 GCA_014359965.1 Candidatus Aminicenantota bacterium | reverse complement strand
GGTCCCATACGAACAGGGACCCATGGTAGAAACCAATTTTACGCGGATAAGAAAACTCGCCAGGTCCTTGACCCCTTTTCCCGAAAGTTGATTTCAAACGTCCATCTTTAAAAAAAACATATACATTCGTTTGCCTCACATCCAGAAGTGCTAGGTGCTGGGATTTATCGGTGGCCAGTGACCATAATTGAGAAAAGAATATATTGTCTTTCTCTGGTGTACTGGAGGGAAAGAGCCGCAGCAGCTTGAGGTTGATAACCGGGATATTTTCTTCGAAATCAGACGGCAAAAGGGAAAGTTTGGGGGCAGGATTTTCAGCTGCTGCCGGCCAAAAGGAAAAAACAAAAAAGCTAATGGCTAAGAGACAGGAAGTGGCAGGCATTTTTTTTACCCTCTGCAATTTTTCCCTCCTCGGCTAATTACTCTTCTTTATTATCAATTTATTTTCTCAAATTATTAATAACCTCAAATTGTCAATAAATATGGAGTTCGTACTGAGCGGCAGGCTCGTTATATTCCACCCAAACAAATTTTCCCTGTTCAACATCAAAGCTCTGGGCGAAAGAATGAGGAACAAAGTAGCCAATGTCCTTCGGGAAGCGGAAACTTCTTTCCAGAATTTTACCGCTTAGATCCATAACAATTACCTCGTGGAAATTGCCCTTCCTGGCCGGAGTTACCACATAAATTTTCCCTCCATCAATTTTCATAGCCACAAAAGCAGGGAAATAATCAGGAAAGATCGGCTGGTTATTCTGCCGGAAAATCTCCGTTAAATTTTTGATAGTCTTTTCCTGGAAGTCTTTTGTCACCTTAATTCTGTCAACCGGGTGGCGGATTTCATAAAGTAAATTTCCGGTTTCATCAAATACCGATATAGACAGGCCTTTGGTGGAGTCAGCCACGAAAATTTTATTATCATAGACCAGGTAATCAAAATATTCTCTGACCATCAGATTTTTCATTTTGCCCGAAGGCAAAGAAGCTCCTGGCCTTGGTGGCGGTGGTGGCAGCACGTCAGGAACTTCAAGGAGGCGCTTAACTGGCTTTCCGTTCTGATCGTAAACGATGAGCGTTAATGGTAATTCAGTACCGTCTTCCTTTCTTTCCAGAGGGACGCCGATGAAATGATGGCCCACCGGAAGGTACGGAAATCTCATGATTCGCGATGGGGGGATAACCTGCCCGAGATATTCGCCATCAGCCGAAAAGATAAGCGTCTTACCGATATCGGCAGCGATCAGCAGGTCGCCAACCAGGTAAAAATAACCCAGAAAGGTGAATTCCCCGGGTCCCTGGCCGGGATGACCAATACGTTTCAGGTAGCGGCCGGTCTCAAAGGAATAAACTGCGATATCCTTTTTATCCTGGATATAGATTTTTCCATGCTCAGCTCGGACAAGAGAGGCCGATTCCAGCTCGGGCAAGGGAATGGCTTTTGCTTGCTGGCGCTGGGCCAGAAGAAACGGTCCCCAGGCTGCCAGCACACTTAAGAGCAAGATGCTCAGGCCGGTCATCGCTCTTGCCTGATTTAGCTTAAAGAACTTGTTGCTCATGGAGTCACCTCCAATTTCTGAATTGGGTAAAAATAAAAACCGGTAAAAATAAAAAAAGTAGAAAGACTAAAAATGAAGGTAGCTGGACCCGGTTAAGCTCATAAAATGTCACTGATTTGGCAAATTTCTTTTCGAGAAAATCAGGAAACATATAGGGCGCCCCCCATTTTGGTGACATAATAACCGTTTCACCATTTTTTATTAATGAGATTCAGCCACTGAGCAGCGGAAGAGCCGGGGGTATTCTTCCTGGACAGTCAGATAAAGTTTTCCCTGGTAATCGCAGGCCTTAAGCTCTCCCGGAAGCTTCAGGCTTCCCACCTGTTTCCCGTTGAGAAAGAGGTCAGCTACGTGTTCCTGATTTTTATACGATTCAAAGTAAACCAGCAGGTATTTACCGGCAGGAAAGATAATAGCTGAGGTGGACATGAAAGATCGCCCTCTACGGACAAGCGGCTCAAAGATTTCACTGTGGCCGGCCAGTTTGGACTCGAGCTTCTTGTCCTTGAAAACAAGAACTTCATAGCGATGTGGATTCAAGACGAAAATCCGACCGTCTTTGGAGCAAGAAAAAAGAAGCGGCGCTCCGAACATGGGCATCATCTTCATCGGCTCGAATTCCTTGGGGACATCCAGGAGGTCTCCGAACGAGCCCGGAATCTGGCCTTCTGGGTTGAATAAATGAAGGATCTTTCCCTCATGCGGCCCGATGCCAATAATTTCTTCACCTCCCGCGCATCTAATGCAGCTTAGGTGAAATCCGACCTGAAAAGTGCGAAGGTAGTTTCCGTCTTCGTCATAGACGATCATTTTCCGGTCGCCGTTGAGAAAGAGCTGTCCCGATGGCGTTACAGCCATGCCGCTTATCTGATTCATTTCCTGGGGTCCCTGACCAGGCGGCACGTCTATCTGGCGCAGAAACTTTCCGTTCCGATCAAAAACTTTCACCTGACGATTTTTGTAGTCAACGGCGTAAATGTTTCCTCTGGCGTCAACATCAACATAACTGATGCTGCCAAACATCAGATTTTGGTCTTCGCTTTCCTGGCCTATGGTTATCTCGGTGGTTAATCTTAGGGAAGGCGCATCTTTGGAAGCTTTAGCTTCTAAGCCAGGTATTCTAAGCATGAACAAGGTAAGCAGCAAAAGCATAAAAAAAGGCAGAAAAAAATAAGTGCCAGAAGGCCAGAGAAATGACAGGTGGGAACCCCTGTCCAGGCCCAATAATCTTAGCTCTTTGGAACGGCTTTTTAGTTTTTCCATACTCAACCCTCCTTTATCAGGTTTACCAGGCGGATTAAGATTAAAATTTAATCTTCAAAACCGCCAGAGTAACCCAGGCCTTTATTCAAATTTGCTCCAGCCTGCAACATATAACTGAAAGTTCCCTCATTTACGTTAAGTTTCATTCTCATGCCAGCTAGCTAAATTTAACCATTATTTATAAGACGCAGTCAGGTCTTTTGTTTATTTTGACCCTCTTCTTTTGCTTGATTTCTGTGTTTATCCTAAAACCTAATAACTGGCGCCAATGGTCAGATGGCTGGATTTAATGAGATAATAACTTGAACCGTGAGCTATAAGTCTTACCACAGCATCTACCTGGCTGCCCACCGGCCATTTTGGACCACCCTCTGCCCTCAGGCTTATTTTGTTTAAATCAGAAGGGCTCATTGGTCTGGACACTTCTGTAAGGTTGCCTTCCCAGGAATCGTTCCCATAGACAACGTAGATTTTGTCGGCCGTAAGATAGTTGGGGAAAGACAAAACATTCTGAGCTGTTAATTCAACCGCAGCCATTAAATCCGAGCCGGCGGAATTTTCGCCTGGCATAAAATCCCGCCACAAGTAAACCTTCATAGAAATCTTTGCGCCTTCAACGATGGCTGTTTCTGGAATTTTATCCAGGTCTTTTACAGGGGAAAAAGGGGATTGACAGGAAGAAAAGCTCAGGCTTGCCTGAATTAGCAGAATTGTCAGGAAAACAGGAGAAAATTTCAAAAGGTGGGATGATTGTGCCCTTGCCCTGAGCAGGGGACTAAAAAGACTAAAAACCTGTCTTACTTTCATTTTCTCCCCCTAAAAAATATTTAAGCCAGGTACATTCTTTTGTCAAATATAAAAACGGGGGACACAATATGAATTTTCTTATTTCTATTTTTGCCGAGCAAAGCGATAGAAATTTTCTGCCGGGTTAGGTTATTTTTCCTCTTGGCAACGACTTTTTTTAGGCTTAAGGCCACGGCTGCAAAATGCTCTTAAAGCCACGCCTTTTCACAGTGAACAATCCTCTTAACCTCTTCGGGAATGCTTAAAGCCCTCGCCCAATAAAATTTTAAAGCACCGTGAAAGTTCAAAATTTTTAATAGCCGACCAATTCTTATTTCTGATGGAAACGAGGATTTAAGCGAAAAATGAAAATAATAGAGAGACAAGAAATTAGACTTTTTTATTGTCTGTAATCCTTTTAAACTTCTATTAGAGCAAAGCTTATATTGGAACATATCGGAACAAATCCCGGCTGGCTGTTTTCTCTGGAAATATTGCGTGTATAATAGGTGAGAAGCAAAAACTATGGTGTGTTATTGCCATAACATTAAAAAATTGTTCTCAAGTCTCTATGAAAGGAGGGGCTAAAAAATGAAAATAGCATTTTTCTCAGATATTCATGGAAATGTCCACGCTCTGCAGGCTGTGCTGGATGATATCAGGAAGCGCCAAGTGGACATGGCTTTCTGCGGCGGCGACCTGGTTGGTTATGGAGCTTTTCCCAATGAAGTCATTGACCTGATTCGTGAGCAAAAAATTCCTACTATCATGGGAAATTATGATCAGGGCATCGGTAATAACTCCGATGATTGCGGCTGTGCCTACCGCGATGAGCTGTCCAAAGCCCTGGGAAAACGCTCTATAGCCTGGACTAAAGAAAAGGTTACTCCTGAAAATAAAGCTTATCTCCGCAATCTTCTGGAAAGAGTTAGTTTCACCATTAACGGCAAGAAAGTGCTCCTGGTCCATGGCAGTCCGCGCCGGATTAATGAATATCTTTTTGAAGACCGGCCGACGTCTTCGGTGGTCAAATTTTTTGAGACGGAAAAAGTGGATATCATCGTCTGTGGGCATACCCACGTTCCCTATGGCAAAGATATGATTATTGAAGAAGGTTGGGAAACAGTGGCCGGTCCAGACGGAAAGCCACAGACCAGGGTAAAGCCGGGTGGCAGGTATATCTTGATAAACAGCGGCAGTGTCGGCAAACCCAAGGACGGGGACCCGCGAGCCGCTTATGCCCTGTTAAATTTTGCAGACGGCAGCTTTAAGCTGGAAATCATTCGTGTTCCCTACGATGTGGAAGCAGCCGCCCGGGCTGTGGAACAGAGCGGCCTTCCAGTGGAATATGCCGACATGCTCCGCCGGGCCATCGGCTGAAATTGGGGACACAATCTATATTTCCTATTTTTGGCCAAGGAAATTTGGTTTCCCCCTATGATATGTGGGCCATTTTTCCGTGAGCCGCTCTTTAATAATATTTTAGGTTTATTTTTATAGAGCCTGGCAGGGTCCAGGGATTAGCCTAACAATTATTTTTTCCCTTAAATTATTTTTTTCCTGAAAAGGCCCAAAGGCCCTCCACAGCGAGACCATTCCGGTTTTATCCAGTTACAGTCCGACGTGAGGCTCTTAAATTCCTTTGCTTTAAAGAGGACCTGTTTAATTTAAATAGAAAGTGTTAAGCTAAGCCACTCGGCATTTTTTATTTAGCCCATATTTTTATTTAGCCCATATCATTCCCGAAATTTTAAGGCGAGTGCTTATCAAAAAGTATTAATATCATCCCACCTTAAATCGGCCTGAATAGTCAAGCCCCTGGGTTTTTAAAACCAAGGATATTTCTTTCTGGGGACGCAATAGGTACCAGAAGTTGGCCCCTCCAGATTAACAAAGAATTCCAGTGGTGGTTCATCGGAGGGCTGGTAGGGGTTTTTGATAGAAATTCTGTAGACACCCGGCTTGAGATGAATAATTTCGTAATCAACATCAAAAAGACAGTTGCAATCGCAGATAGAGGCCGATTCCTGTTCTTTGATAAATATTTCGCCTGGTTCAATGATTATTTGAGCCGAAATAGTCCCGGGACAGCAGTTAAAGGCGGCGTTCAGGTGTTTGAGTTTTAAGATACCGCGGCCATCGTAAAAATATTCGGCGCATTCTTCTGCAGCGGAATAAATATGGCCTTTATCCAGGCTTTCGTTTTGACCGAAGTTTTTGCAGCCAGAAAAGCGAAGCAATTGTCCTTCAGGATTTTTGGTAGGAGATGAGCAGCTGAAAAACAGGCTGAGATGGGTTAAAATCAACAGGAAAAGAAGGACTGGTTTTTTATAGGCTTTGCGGGCCCGGCTTTGCGGAGGAGAGAGGTTTATCATTTTCCGAATTTCCGTTTACCCGATTGAAATTTAAGCCGCCTTTTTCAGATTGTCAATAATCTTGTTTTTTTACGGATAGCAACGAATGTTTTAAAACAGGAACAGGATATGGTAAAAATAAATCAATCAATGAAGGCAACTATTGCCTGTAATACCAGGCCCAGGGGAGATTTTGATGTCTGAAACAAAACCTGGTGGTAAAACTCCTGAAACCAGCGGCAGGGAGAGCGGAAGGGAGTTTATGGTCAGAGAGCCTGAGGAAAACGAGCTGATTGAAATGCCGATTGATGGTGTGCTGGACCTCCACACTTTTAGGCCCGAGGACGTCAAGGAACTGATTAAAGATTACATTGAAGAATGTCTGAAGCGCGGAGTTTATGATCTTCGTATCATCCACGGCAAAGGTACTGGCACACTGAAAGCAATTGTCAGGAGCGTTCTGAAAAAGCACCCGGCGGTGGCCAGCTTCAAAGATGCAGACTTGACAGGTGGTGGCTGGGGCGCCACTGAAGTAGTCTTAAAGAAAGACCGGCAAAAATAAGATGATTTAGAGTAAACGCCGCTTCGTCTTCTCTATTTTATGTTTGTAGTAACATCCCCGAGAAAAATCGGGGATTGAGTATTGTGTCCCCCGTTTTATTTACGCTGGGATAATTCGCGATCAATCATCAGGAGGCCCTGCTTGTGATCGCCGACCATTTCTAGTTTGGCCAGGATTTCCTGGGCGTTGGCTTCTTCTTCCACCTGTTCGTTGACAAACCACTGCAGCATGGCAAAGGTAGCCCGGTCTTTTTCCGCTTCCGCCAGCTCCACCAGCTCGTTAATTTTGCTGGTAATGTGTTGCTCGTGCTTCAGCACGGCTTCAAAAGCATCCTTGGGGCTTTTCCAGGTATCAGGTGGCTCTTGTATGGCCATCAATTTTACCTTCCCCCCGCGTTCAATCAGGTATTTGTAAAACTTCTCGGCATGGCCCAGTTCTTCATGGTACTGGACAAACAACCAGTTCTGAAAGCCCATCAGATTCTGTTCCGCAAAATAGCTGGCCATGCTCAAATAAAGATAAGCGGAGTAGATTTCTTCATTAATCTGTTTATTGATGGCTTCTTCCATCTTCTTGCTGATCATTGCTGACCTCCTTTTTTAACTATTTTACTCCATAAAGTGTTATTCGGCAACAGATTGTACAGGTTCAGAATCTTAATGACACTTTTACCTAAGGTTTTTTAGCGGTCAATGGCAATCCTGGTTGAGGCTGGAGGTTGAAGGACTGAAACTTGGCTATAATAGGAAAAATAAGAATTCTCTCCCTGGGAAAGGGTAAATATTCAGCTCCACTCAAAGGATTCTAACAGGTCACTGATGTATCTGACTGCCATACATACATGGCGGCGTAATGAGTTTTCGATTCTGTGGTCTGGTTCGGGCGGGTAATAAAGAGCAGGGTCTTTGTCTGGCTTTGTTGCCAATTTATTTCCGATAATTTTTCTGCTTTAGCCTGGACAAATTTTTCTGCCTTACCCCCACAGTTTCTCTAAAACGTCATCGAGGGGGGAGGTTCTCGCGGATTTTAAGGATGGCTGATACCCAGTGGGTAAGCTCGATGCCCGGGCAGCAAAGTCCGGTCTCCCTCAAAGCCCGGCTAACTGCCTCAGTAACACTTTTTTCTTCAAGCGTAACACCAGAGAGAGTTTTCTCCAGGTCAACCACAGCTTCCTTCGGTATAGCCGTGAAATCTCCGGATATCCAGACCGAATCCAGCAGCTGGCCTCTGGTACAGGCGGTGAGCCGGATTAGTCCGCCCGGAGCTTTGTAATCAATTTCCTGGACATGGACATCTTCATGAATCTTGACCGCCGGACGCCTCAGGGGGCCCTTCTGGAAGATCCAGTCCTCACTCTGAAACAGCCGGTCCAGTCTTTCCGCTTCAGCCAGTTCGGCTTCGTTCATCCTGCCTTCTATGATTTCTGCCCCCAGCAGCTCAGAAACCTGCTGGAGATAAATCTCTTTTACCCGCTTTCTGTCCGGTGTTTCGCCCAGCAGCTCCTTCATCGTGGTCATGTACTGTTCCAGGCTCTGAAAGACCTTATCCCTCATTTTTTCTGATGAGACGCGCAGCACCCAGGCCATGGTCTTTTTATCAAAATCAAACATGAAACTACCGACCAGCACCTCTGCCTGACCGATTCTGGCTGCCCCGGTTCCGCCTATTTTCTTTCCTTGGACATGAATGTCGTTTATCGGCCGGAAGGAAGCTTCAATACCCAAAAGCCGGTATGTTCTGATTATCGGCTCAACGTAAAAACTGAACTTTTCTTCCAGCGAGGCCGGCAAGCTTTCCGGGTGAAAAATCCACTGCACAAAAAGCTGATTTCGGTCCAGATAAACTGCTCCGCCACCCACCTCTCTCCGGTAAACTGGCAATCCCACCTGCCGGCAGTAATCTAAATCAACTTCCCGTTCTACCTCCTGGTGAAAACCTACACAGACATACGGCGTCTTTGGGCTAACCAGGATAATTGTGTCCGGCGTTTCCGGCCCAAAAGCATAACCCACCGCATGGTAACAGGTCTGCGACCTGACCGGCGGCACTTCTCCCAGGTCTATTAACCTGATGACTTTCTTTTTTTCACCCATTTTCCTTTTACCCTGTTTTTTTCAGTTCATTCTTTTCGCAGTTTTAAATTTTTTTCTTCTTTATTTCTCCAAGCCACATTTCCAGAACTTCCACTGCTCTTTTAGCCATTTCCTGCACCGCAGGTTTCATCCTGCGGCTGAGCCCGACTCCGGTCCTGATATCTGCAGGTTGGACGCCGATCAAATGAAGCTGTGAGGGGAAGTTGCCACGAACCTTAGCCACGGTCAGCACTTCCTGAAAACCAAGCTGATGCCAGGAAATTCGGCCGTGGTAGAAAAGCTCAATCTCATCCTTTGTGTATTCTCTCACTTCGCCAGGTTGCGCTCCAATGTCCACCGCATCCAGTACCAGCAGGTGGCTAGCCCGCTCCACGTAAGGAAGTAAGTCCATCCCCAGCACTCCGCCGTCCACCAGTTCCACCTCTGCTTTTATTTTTTCGGGCAGAATTTTCTCCAGTTCCTTCAGGGCATAGACGCCCGCCCCCTCATCAAGATTCAGGATGTTTCCCAGCCCCAGCACGATAATCTTTTTAGCCATGTCAGGTGCCACCTTTAGAATTTGATCTAAAAAGAATATATGAACAATGTTTCATGTATCAAAGACACTCCCTGGAAATTTTCTATCCTTTGTCTCTTTTTGGATAGCCTTCCTTCATCTGCCTAATTATTTATTATTTTTTTATTCGAAAAAATTAAAAGCACAACTACTTTTTCAACATAAATCACTTTAAATTTGATGAGATCAAGTTTTGTTTCTGAAAATGACCATGATGAGCTCTTCATGTTTTTTAAAATGAATGAATTTTAGACTAATTGACCAGCTAATTTTAAGTTTTTATTAGTCTTGCGTCTTTCCTGCATTTAGTCGCTTTATCTATCGCCTATCTACTATCTGAGACTTATTTCTTTTAGAACCTATTATACTTCAGGACCTCAAGTTCTTAAGGTACAGCTTATTTTTCTGACCTAAAAACCTTTTGGTTTGTTAGGTCGTAATCTCTAACCGCTCGGCCTGGAGAATCAACTGAAATTAGTTTTTTAATCTACTGGCTCACCTCAGCGTACCACCAGATTAAAACCAGTGCCAGCTTCTCCAACCTTCTTTCCTCTGGGGTCTATGAGGTGAACCGCGCAGGCCAGACAGGGGTCAAAGGAATGTATGGTCCGCAGGATTTCCAGCGGCTGACTCGGGTCCACCAGTTTGGTGCCCACCAGCGAAGCTTCATAAGCTCCGGGCTGATTCCTGTGGTCCCGTGGTGATGC
The DNA here is from genome assembly GCA_014359965.1 of Candidatus Aminicenantota bacterium. Classification (GTDB taxonomy): domain Bacteria; phylum Acidobacteriota; class Aminicenantia; order Aminicenantales; family Saccharicenantaceae; genus Saccharicenans. The sequence goes on along the minus strand of JACIYK010000075.1, from coordinate 1,083 downwards.
ATTCCAGGTAGTTGGTACCACCACCTGGTAATTCTTGATTTTTTTGTTTTCAATGACCACCCAGTGCCCCAGTGCTCCACGCGGCGCTTCGGTGTAGCCAAAGCCCAGGGCTTTTTTTGGCCAGGTCCGCGGGTTCCACTTTTCGTCATTGAAAGTGTCTGTATTCCCGGCTTTAATCTCGGCTATCAGCTCATCGTAGAATTTCTGCAGCAGGTCAACGATAACCTTGGTCTCAATGGCTCTGGCTGCCGTCCTTCCCAGGGTGGAAAACACCGCACTCACTGGCGCTTTTAATTTCTCAAGCACTAGGTTGACCAGCTCTACCGTCTGTTTGTGCCCCGTGGCGTAGAGGACCAGCACACGGGCCAGCGGGCCGACTTCCATCGGCAGTTCATTCCAGCGCGGTGATTTCAGCCAGCTGTATTTGCCCTCAACGTTGAGATATTCATAGGGCGGTTTGGGGCCGGTGTAGTTGAACACCGTCTCTCCTTCCCACGGGAAAAGACCTGCCTCATCACCCCGGCTGTACTTATACCAGCTGTGAGTGACGAACTCTTTCATCTTCTGAGCATCTCTTGGGTCAGGCACAATCACGTTTTTCAAGTCGCGGTTAATGATAGCCCCGCGCGGGAAAATCAGCTTGTCAATTTCGTTGAGCTGACCTTCCGGGAATTCACCCCAGACCAGGAAATTTCCCAGCCCTTCGCCCAGGCTGGCATATTCCAGGTAGTAGGGAGCGATGGCCAGGAGGTCGGGCAGGTAAACCTGTTCCACAAAATCTTTCATCCGCTTTATGGAATCGGCAATAACCGCCAGCTTTTCAGCATTCAGTGCCTGGTCAGAATTCATGTCAATCGGCAGCGGCACCCCGCCCACCACGAAATTCGGATGGGGATTCTTTCCGCCAAAGATGGTATGAATCTTGGTCACCTGCGACTGCCAGTCCAGACACTCCAGGTAATGGGCCACGCCCAGCAGGTTAATCTCAGGCGGCAGCTTGTAGGCCGGATGTCCCCAGTAGCCGTTGCTGAAAAGCGAAAGCTGCCCGCTGTCCACGATGGCTTTGACTTTTTTCTGCACTTC
>JACIYK010000074.1 GCA_014359965.1 Candidatus Aminicenantota bacterium | reverse complement strand
AGGAAGTTGGATAACTTTTTTGGTTGATTTGAAGAATATAATAAAATATTATTTAGCTTTAAGAATTATCTAAAGCTTGGAAGTTAAAATCTCTTTTAATAAATATTTATTTCCTTAAGTAAATATCTCAGGAGGTAAAGATGAGGTTTAAGGTAAAAGCCATCATAGGTGTTTTGCTGGTCAGTCTGCTGTGCCTTCCGTTCTTTGTCTTTGCCGATGAAGGCATGTGGATGCCGCACCAGATGCGGATGCTCAACCTGCAGCAGCTCGGTCTCAAGATGAACCCGGATGACCTCTACAAAAAAGATGGCACCGGCTTGATGAGCGCAGTGGTCAACCTGGGTGGAGGTACTGGTGAGTTTGTTAGCCCCGACGGGCTTATTCTCACCAACCACCACGTGGCCTTTGGCGCCCTTCAGAGAGCTTCCAGCAAGGATCACGATTACATCACCGACGGTTTCCTGGCTCTGACCCGGGAGCAGGAAATCCCGGCCCAGGGCTATACCGCAGACATTCTGCTTGGCTATGAAGAAGTTACGGCCCGCGTGCTTTCCAAGGTAAAACCGAAGATGACTCCACGGCAGAAGTACGAAGCTATTGAATCGGCCATCAAAAAAATTGTAGCAGAAGCCGAAAAAGCTGGTCCTGACATCCGAGCCAACGTCGTGGCCATGTACAGCGGCAATCAGTATTATTTATACCGGTTTAAGAGGATTAAGGATGTGCGCCTGGTCTACGCCCCGCCCCAGGACCTCGGCAATTACGGTGGGGAAGTGGACAACTGGATGTGGCCCCGCCACACCTGCGACTTTTCCTTTCTCAGAGCTTACGTTTCCAAAGACGGAGTTGGCGTTGATTACAGCCCGGAGAACGTTCCCTACAAACCCAAGGTCTGGCTGAAGATTTCCACCGAAGGCGTAAAGGAAGGCGATTTTACCTTTGTCATGGGCTATCCCGGACGCACCTACCGCAACAACCTGGCCGTGGAAATAGAGTATGATTTCAATTCTATGGTCAAGCGTATGGCTGAGTTCCAGGACATTATCAACTTCATTGAAAACGCCAGCAAGGGTGATAAAGAAACTGAAATCCGCTACGCCTCCCTGCTCAAGGGCCTTTACAACTCGCTCAAAAATATGCAGGGCAAAGTGGAAGGCATGAAAAAAGTGGACCTGATTGCCCGAAAAAAAGAGCAGGAAAAAGAATTTTTGGCCTGGGTCAACGCCAGCCCGGAACGCCAGAAAAAATACGGAAAAGTTCTGGACCAGATGGCTGATTACATGAAGCGCTACGACGTGTTTGCTTCAAAGAATGAGCTCCTTAGCAGCATCATCAGCCCCTACTTTGGCTCCACCGTCCTTTCCCAGGCTTACACCATCTACCGCACGGTTTTAGAGCGGCAGAAGCCTGATAAAGACCGCGAGGCGGCTTACCAGGACCGCAACCTGCCCTACATCAAGCAGAGAATTCAGTTAGCCGAACGCGGCTATGTTTTTAACACTGACCGCGAATTTTTCAAGCACCAGCTTAAGAAGATGATAAACCTGCCGGCCGAAAAAGTGCCTGCAGCTTTCAGAGCTCTTCTGGCTAAGAAATCAGAAAAAGCCATAGATGAATACGTGGATAATCTCTACCAAAATACCATCCTCGGCGACCCGCAGAAGCGCCTGGAGCTTCTGGAAAAAAAGCCGGCTGAATTGATGAAGCTTAATGACCCCTTTATCAACCTGGCTGCCGAGCTAGAAAAAGAACTCAAAGTGGTGCGCGAGGAAAGCAAGGCCTGGGCCCAGGAAAGAGCCGATATAAAAAAGATTTACGAAGCGGCCCTTCTGGAAATGAAGGAAGGGAAGCTGGCGCCCGACGCCAACGGCACTATCCGCTTCACCTACGGTCTGGTTGAAGGCTACAGCCCGCGCGACGCCGTCATCTACAAACCAATCACCACTCTCAAAGGCGTTATGGAGAAAGAAACCGGGGAATTTCCCTTCCATGTTCCAGATAAACTTAAAGAACTCTACCAGAAACGCGACTTCGGTCGCTTTGAAGACCCCATTCTCAAAGAGGTGCCGGCCTGCTTCCTTAACACCACCAACGTCACCGGCGGAAATTCTGGCTCACCAACCCTCAACGCTAAAGGCGAGCAGGTGGGAATCATCTTTGACATGACCTACGAAAGCGTCATCGGCGATTACTACATCATTCCCGAATGGCAGCGCTCCATCAGCGTGGATATCCGTTACGTCCTGTTCATCACGGAAAAATTTTCCGGCGCTCACCACCTGATGAAGGAAATGGGACTTTGCCTGGGCGAACACGGAAAAGAACAGAAGTAAAGCAGTCGTAAGATAGCTGGTTTTTGCTGGCTTTTTAGAAAATACGCAAAAAATATTCCGGGGTTCGGTAAATAAGAGCTGGGCCCCGGATTTTTTTTAAAACCGGATTTTTCTCCAGGCGGTTAAACTCCCTAACCTCCAGTGCCTGAAACACTCCCTAGGAACCACTTCCTGCACACCCAAAAAAAAGATCTGGTCCTTCCGACTTTTAAATGGGTAAACTCGGAGAATCATAACTCTCAATGAGCGAATAGAGGACTCAACGATGAAGGTTTTAAAAGATGGTCGGGGAGAAATTTTCTTTGTTTTGTTTATATTTCTTCAATTGGCTTCATTTTCTATGAGTTGGCCAAGATTCAACTTAGGTTTAAGGAGCCAGGGATCTCTCATTTTTACCCACAATATAGCCGGATGAGCCAAAAATCTTTTTATGACCAGATCAAGAATTGCCCATTATCAGGGACAGGGCGAATCATATCTGCCTTCTGGTAGAAAGGCCCGGAACTAGGCCGAAAAATTAAAAAAAATAAAAAAGCGGCGTAAAAAATTTATGAAATTATACGGCTGGGAAAACAAGCAAAGAAAACGGAAAGTTGTTAATGTTCCACCATTTTTTTAAGGCGATTAACCACATCGTCTACGTTCACTGATTCAATGTTGATTTTTTCTAAAGTTACTGTCTCAACCGGTTTTTGCCGGATGACGTTTTTATTAATCCATTTCAGCAGCTCAGCAGTATTCACCGGCTTTTCCAAGAAAAGGTCAGCCCCCCACTGTCTGGCTTCAGCTTTCACGAGAATCTCTTTATAAATAGCAGTTATCATTACGACTTTGGTTTTTTTGAGCTCTTCGTTGTTTTTAATTTTCTGGCAGACGTCGGCACCATGCAGTTTCGGCAGCAGCATATCGCAGATGACCAGGGCTGGCTTGACGTTTTGAGTCAGTTGAAGACCGCTTTCTCCGTCAAAGGCCGTGTGCACCGTAAAACCAAGGTCACTCAGAAATTTTTTCAAAAGGGAAGAAGTAACTTTATCGTCGTCTATGACCACAACTTCAATAGGCACGACACCCGCTCCAGTATAAAATCAGATTTATTATGGAAAAATCTTGCCCTTCCGTCAATAAAAATTTATTGTCAGAATCGGTGTGGGCGGCTGAAAAATCGTCTGAAAAGTGATATCATAATATCTTTATAAAAAGGTATAAATTTTTGCCGGGCAGTCAGGCAGTTTTTAGGTTTTGAGTTAGCAACTTGGTAACGTTCAGGCACATTAAGTTTAGCGAAAAAATAATTTCAATGTTTTTTTAACTCACTTCTTACTGATGGAGAAAAATTTAGCTAATGATTGCTGTTGAGGAATTATCAAAAAGTTTTGCCAAGCAGGTTCTTTTTGAAAAGATCAGTTTTAAGATAAATAAAGGTGAAAGAGTTGGCCTGGTAGGCAAGAACGGGCACGGTAAATCTACTCTTTTCCGCATAATTTCTGGGCTGGAAGAAGCGGACGAAGGCCGGGTTATAATCCCCAAGAATTACCGCATTGGTTATTTAGAGCAGGAGCCGAATTTCCAGATGCCTACTGTTCTGCAGGAAGCCAGCCGTGGACTTCATGACCATGATAAAAACCAGCTCTGGCGGGTGGAAAAAGTCCTGGCCGGCCTGGGTTTTTCGCCGGATGATTTTAACAAAAGTCCCTACCAGCTTTCAGGCGGTTATCAGGTGAGGCTGAATTTAGCCCGGCTTCTGCTTTCTGATTATGACCTGCTTCTTCTTGACGAGCCCAATAACTACTTGGATATTACCTCCATTCGCTGGTTGGAAAAGTTTCTGCTGAGTTGGCCAGGGGAGCTGATGCTCATCACTCACGACCGGAACTTCATGGATCGCGTAGCCACCCATATTCTGGGGCTCCACCGCCGCAAGGTACGGAAAATTGAAGGCAATACTGAAAAATACTACAACCAAATTGCCCTGGAAGAAGAAATTTATGAGAAAACCAGGGTAAATGATGAAAGAAAACGAAAAGAAATGGAAATTTTTATCAACCGTTTCCGGGCCAAAGCCCGCCTGGCGGGCCTGGTGCAGTCGCGTCTCAAGTACCTGGAGAAGATGGAAAAGAGGGAAAAGCTGGAGAAAATCAAGAACATGGAATTTTCTTTTCTGGAAAAACCTTTCCATCATAAATATGCCCTGAGTCTGGATAATGTAAGCTTTGGCTATCAGTCTGATAAACCGCTGATAAAAAACTTCAGTCTGCATATCGGAGCCAGGGACCGGGTGATGATCGTTGGACCTAACGGCCGGGGTAAGACCACGCTGCTCAAGCTCATGGCCGGAGTTCTTCAGCCTCAAGCCGGGGAAATAAGCTTTCCTAAATCGGTTTCCATCGGCTATTACGAGCAGAGCTATGCCGAAGAGATGAACAACGAAAACACAGTTCTGGAAGAAATTTCCTCCGCCAACCCACAGCTTGAGCCAGCCCGAGTAAGGCAGATTGCAGCGACGTTGCTTTTTGAAGGCGACGATGCCCTTAAGCCCATCAAGGTCCTTTCAGGCGGGGAAAAGAGCCGTGTCCTGCTGGGAAAAATTTTAGCCACGCCGGTTAACCTCCTGCTCCTGGACGAGCCCACCAACCACCTCGACCTGGAATCTTGTGATGCTCTGCTGGCGGCTCTGGATAATTTTGATGGGGCGGTGGTCATGGTTACGCACAACGAAATGTTCCTGAAAGCCCTGGCTGAGCGTCTGGTGGTTTTTCAGAGAAATGGTATCACAGTTTTTGAGGGGGATTACGAGACTTTCCTTAAAAAAGTAGGCTGGCAGGAAGAAAAGGTGCAGCAAGAGCAGCCTTCCGAAGCGGCCGAAAGCTTACCATCTTCAGCGGAAAAGAAACTACCTACGAGCAGCCAGAACACTAAGGGAAGTTTAAACGACGGTCAAGGGTTTAAGTTCAAACTTTCGCCTAAAGAACTGCGCCGGCTGCGTTCGGAAGTAATCATTGAAAAATCACGTGTCCTTAAACCTCTGGAAGAACGCGTTCTCAACCTGGAAGCCAACATAGAAGAGCTTGAACAGAAAATAAATCAGCTTACCCAGCAGATAATTGAAGCATCGGTGGATGGCCGGGGTCAAGAAGTGGTGAAACTTTCCCGGGAGCTGGACGCCAGTCGGAAAAACCTTGATTCCCTTTACGAAGAATACACTCAGGTTTTTATCGAGTATGAAGAAAAGCAGGAAGCTTTTGAGCGCCGGTTGCAGGAAATTGAAAAACTTTCTTTCTGAGCTGTCTTTTAATACAGGGGTCAGACACTTTTATTTTTTCTCATAATCAGTATAATTAGACCTTAAAAATCCCGTGTCTTGAAGCTACAGGTTCTGAATGTAAAAATCCGGGCATTGAAAAAGGCTAAGAAGGTTGCCGGATGAGGTATGGTAAAAATTACACTGGAAACAGCTTTTTTAAAAAAGAGAATCTGTTTTCCTTTTTGACATCTGCTCTCAATCAAAAAAGTTTAGAAACAGCCCCCCCTCTTTTAAAGCAAGGAAAGGGCCGGACTTACCCAGAATGTGGCCAATCTTTTTTGAGATTTTTAAAATTATTTTCCCCGAGAAAGCTGGCTGCGTTTAAAGCTTCTTCTGTCATTTTGCCCGGGTTTATTTTGATTCTGATGTTTTTCCCTTCCTGCCAGTCCAAAAAATCCAACACCACCGAGATAATCGTTGCCGGCTCAACCAGTGTTCAGCCGTTTGCTGATAAGTGGGCTGAGCTTTTTATGGAAAAAAGGCCAGGGTTGGTGGTTAATGTCCAAGGCGGTGGGTCAAGCGCTGGTATCATGGCCGTTAAAACCGGCGCTGCTCATATAGGCATGTCTTCAAGAGAACTTAAGGAAGATGAAAAAGACCTTCATGAGATAGAAGTAGCCCATGATGGTCTGGCTATAATAGTCCATCCTTCAAACCCGGTAGAAGACCTGACCATAGACCAAGTCAAAGGCATTTTTTCCGGCGATATTGTCAACTGGAAAACAATCAACGGTCGGGATAAAGCCATCACCGTGGTGGTCAGGGAGGAAGGTTCGGGTACCAGGGGAGCTTTTCAGGAAATGGTCATGGGTAAAACCCGCATCAGTAAAAAAGCCATTGTCCAGGATTCCAACGGTACCGTAAGAGAAATCGTTAGTCGCGACCCCAACTCCATTGGCTTTATTTCACTCGGTCTGGTCAATGAAAAGGTGAAGGCCATCTCCCTGAACGGCGTCCGCCCGTCGGAAGAAAATATCCTGAAAAAGCAATACCACCTGGTCAGGCCCTTTCTTTTCCTCACACGGGAAGAGCCGAGTGGTCTGGCCAAAGAATTCATTGAATTTGTTCTTTCTGATGAGATTCAATCCATGCTTCCTAAAGAAGGTTTAATACCGGTAAGAAAAGCTGGCTGAGAGTTAGAAGACATGAGTAGCAATGGAACTAATAAATTAGAAAAAAGCGACAGACTCATCAAATTGAGCCTGTTGATGATTGCCCTTTCTGCCGTATCTGTGCTGGCCATCATTACGATTTTTATTTTTGAACAGGGATTGCCCATAATGTTTAGGTATGGGCTAAAGCATTTTCTTTTGGGCCAGGACTGGTATCCTTCAGAAAAAAGTTTTGGCCTGCTTCCGATGATCATTGGGTCACTGATGGTCACTTTTGGAGCCCTGATTATCGGCGTTCCGCTTGGGCTGGCCAGCGCCATTTTTCTGACCGAATTTTCTAGCCGCCGACTGGCCGGGTTCCTCAAGCCGGTGATTGAACTTTTAGCCGGCATTCCCTCTGTGGTTTACGGTTTTATTGGTTTAATGTTTCTGGTGCCTTTTATAAGAGAGAGATTTGGTGGTCCAGGGCTTTCTGTTCTGGCAGCCTCGGTTATCCTGGGCATCATGATTCTGCCTACAGTTATCAGCATAACCATAGATTCCATCAGAGCGGTGCCTGATTCCTACCGGGAGGGCTCTATGGCCTTGGGAGCAACAAAGTGGCAAACCGTAAGAATGGTCGTCTTACCGGCTGCCCGTTCAGGAATTATTGCCGGCATAATCCTGGGTATGGGCCGGGCTATCGGTGAAACCATGGCGGTCATCATGGTGGCTGGAAATGCGGCTGACATTCCCGGCTCAGTTCTGGCACCGGTGCGCACCTTAACTTCTAATATCGCCCTGGAAATGGCTTATGCCAGCGGCGAACACCGCGAGGCTCTTTTTGCCACAGGTGTCATCCTTTTTATTATCATTATGATACTTAACACTGTGGCGAACATGAGTTCAGCCAAGCAGAGAAAGAAGGGGAGCGGACGGTGAGCATGTTGAGGATAAATCCACGCACCGAGCAGAAAATTATTTCCTACCTTCTTTATTTTCTCACTTCCATAGCTATAATTGTTCTCATTTTTATCCTGACCGTAATTTTAAAAAACGGTCTGCCCCAGCTGAGTCTTGAATTTTTAACCAAAAACCCAGCTGACATGGGCAGAGAAGGCGGTATCTTATCCACCATTCTGGCTACAGTTTTTCTGACTTTTATTGCTTTGCTGGTGGCTACACCTCTTGGCGTGGGAACGGCTATTTACCTTACTGAATACACCCTGGAAGGAAGGGTGACTAAGATTATAAGATTTGGAGCCGAGTGCTTGGCAGGCATTCCCTCTATTATTTTCGGCCTTTTCGGGTTCATACTTTTTGTCAACAAGCTGAATTTCGGCTGGTCCATACTGAGTGGCGGACTTACCCTGGCCTTCATGATTCTCCCGACTATTATAAGGACAAGCGAGGAAGCAATTAAGAGTGTGCCCATGGCCTATCGGTTGGTCAGCTTTTCACTGGGCTCTACCCGCTGGCAGACAGTAACCAAAGTGGTGCTGCCCTCAGCCATTCCCGGGATTGTCACAGGCGTAATCCTGAGCATAGGCCGGAGCATTGGAGAGACGGCGGCAGTAATTTTTACTGCTGGCTCGGCTTTGCGGATGCCCACTTCAATTTTCTCCTCATCCCGGACCATGGCCGTGCATTTTTACATCCTGGCCAAAGAAGGTGTTTCCATGCCCAAAGCCTATGGCACGGCCGCTGTTCTGGTCATTTCCATCCTGGCCATAAACCTTCTGACCTATTACATGATGGGCAGATATATCAAGAAGAAATCATAATTTCAGGAAGAAATTGCCATGAAAGAGGTAGCCATTCAGGTTGAGCATCTGAGCCATTATTACGGCCAGCACCGCAGCCTTAAGGACATAAATTTACAGGTTTACCGTAACGAAATCCTGGGCATTATCGGACCGGCTAAAAGTGGAAAATCTACTTTTCTCTCCTGTTTAAACCGCCTGAACGACCTGATACCTGGAAGCCGGGTAGAAGGGAGAATCGTGATAGACGGGCAGGATATTTATGGACCGAGGGTGGATGTAGTGGCTTTACGGAGAAAACTGGGCATAGTTTTTGCCACACCCGTTCCCCTGCCCATGAGTATATATGAAAATGTCGTTTATGGTGTTAGACTACTAGGAAAGAATAACCGACGCGAGCTTGACCAGATTGTTGAGGAATCACTGGAAAAAGCTGGTCTATGGGGTGAGGTAAAAGACCGGTTGCATACAAGTGCTCTGAAACTTTCCGGTGGACAACAGCAGAGGTTGTGTATTGCCCGGGTTCTCGCTCTTAAACCGCATTATATCCTGCTGGATGAGCCAACTTCAGGTTTGGACCCGATTTCTACCATGAAGATAGAGGATTCTTTACGGGCTCTAAAAGCCAACTATACCATCATCCTGGTGACCAATAACACCAAGCAGGCAGCCCGAGTGACTGACCGCACGGCCTTTTTCCTAATGGGTGAACTGATAGAAATTAATGAAACGCCAATTATTTTCACCAGACCCAGAGATAAAAGGACTGAAGATTACCTGGAAGGAAGGTTTGGCTGATGAATTATTGTTTATTTTTTTATTTTTTTAACAAAAAGAGGTTAAAAAATTAACAGAGAAAAGATATAAAATTAAGCAGGGTTAGAAAAAATCATGAGCAGACAGGCGGCAGAAAATATCATCGTAATAAAAAATCTTAATTTTTATTACGGCCAATTTCAGGCTTTAAAAAACATAAATCTGGAGATAAAAGCCCGCCGCATAACTGCCCTCATAGGGCCATCTGGGTGTGGCAAATCTACTTTTTTGCGAACTCTCAATAGGATGAACGACCTGATTGAAGGAGCCCGAGCCGAAGGAGAAATTTGGTTTGATGGAAAAAACATCTTCAGCCCGGAGACAGACCTTCTTGAGTTGAGACGTCGGGTAGGCATGGTTTTTCAGCGGCCGAACCCGTTTCCCTTGAGCATTGCTGATAATGTAACCTATGGTTTGAGGGTGCATGGCCATTTTGACCGGTTGTTCCTGGAAGAACGTCTGTACTGGAGTCTTAAAGCGGTTAACCTGTGGGATGAATTAAAAGACAGGTTGAACGAAAGTGCCCTTAACCTGACGGGAGAACAGCAGCAGAGGTTGTGCATTGCCCGCTTGCTGGCTGTCCAGCCGGAAGTGGTACTGATGGATGAACCATGTTCTGCTTTGGACCCAGTGGCCACTGCGCGTATTGAAGATTTGATGCGGGAACTTCGGGAAAATTATACGATAATTATCGTCACCCATAACATGCAGCAAGCAGCTCGCGTTTCTGATTACACGGGCTATTTTTTACTGGGTGAGCTGGTAGAATTTGGAGACACGAATCAGATTTTTACCAGTCCCCGGGACAAAAGAACTGAAGATTACATAACCGGTCGCTTCGGTTAAGCCGTCAGGGCGGGTGCGGGAGCGGCCAAGGAGGCAAAAATGACTAGGTATTTTGACGAAGAACTTTTGGAGCTCAACAAAAAAATTCTGCAGATGAGTGCTGAAGTGGAAGAATCCATCGGTAAATCAATTAAAGCCCTGAGAGAATTGAATAAGGCAATGGCCCAGGAAGTTATTCATTATGATGATACCATTGACCGTATGGACCTGGAAATAGAAGAAAAATGCTTGAGCCTGATCGCTCTGTACCAGCCGGCGGCTGCGGACCTGCGGTTCATCGTTATGTGCATGAAGATTGCCACGGACCTGGAAAGAATTGCTGACCTGTCTGTGGACATTGCCCAAAGAGTTCTGGAAATGGCAGACCAGCCATTGCTCAAGCCTTTGATTGACATCCCGAAGCTGGCTACCCTGGCCCAGAATATGGTCAAAGACGCCATAAATTCTTTTGTCAATAAAGATACAGAACTGGCTAAGGCAGTTATTCTGCGAGATAACGAAGCAGATGAGCTTAGAAATTTAGTTCAGAGCGAGCTCATCAATGATTATATGAGTAAAGATCCCACCACGGCACCACGGGGTGTGGCGCTGCTTCTAGTGGCCAGACATCTGGAAAGGATTTGCGACCACGCCACCAATATTGCTGAAAATGTTATTTACATGGTCAAAGCTCTGCAGGTGAGGCACCATCCGGAAAGTTTGAAATAAGCAGGTTTTTGTCCAGCGAGAAAATGTTTCAGGTGATAATTATACCCAAGCCCAGTACCGGCGGAAAGATTAATTTAGGTCAGTGACTTTCCTGGTCTAGAATCAGGCCTTCCCCAATCAGATAACCGGGCTAATTTATCTGCCTGGAGGTTATTTAGTAGAGGCTGGCGCCTGAATTGTTAA
>JACIYK010000073.1 GCA_014359965.1 Candidatus Aminicenantota bacterium | reverse complement strand
TTCCAGTATATCCTTTTTAAAGTGCGAGATATCCAGGCCGGATTGAATCAGTCGCGCCACTTCCTGCACATTCTTTTTTGTTCCCATCCAGATAGCACCCACACAGACGTTTTTTTTCAAGACCAACCTCTTATAAATTCCGGCCTCATCCTCTCTCTTCACCAGGATTTCAAACTCGTCTCCCTCAGGAATTACCAGACCGATGGAAGTGACATAAACGCCGGCAACTTTAAGCGTGCTGGAAGAAATAGTACCCTCATACCTTTTTACCTGACCGCAAAGGTTGTACGCCAGGACCCTGGCCTGCTCAAAAGCTGCCGGGATTAAACCATAAACCTTTCCCCGGTGCTCAGCTACATCGCCAGCCGCTAAAACCCTGGGGTGACTTGTCTTCAGGTAATCATCTACTACTATCCCGCGGTTGATTTTTAACCCACTCTCCGCTGCCAGCTCTGCCCGGGGTCGAACGCCAGAAGCGATGATGACCACTCCAGCTGGCTTTATTTCACCATCTTGGAACCTGACTCCGCTGACCGAGCCATCACCGATTATTTCTTCTACCATCCGGCCCAGCATAAAATTTATGCCGGCCTCTTCAAGCTTTCTCCGCAGAAGCGAAGCAGCTTCCGGGTCAAGCTGTCTGGGTAAAAGACGGTCATAGACTTCAACCACTGTAACTTTTTCCAGCCCCCGTGTCCGCAGAGCCTTGGCAATTTCCAAGCCCAGCAAGCCGCCTCCCAGTATCACCACTTCCGGTCTGAATTGTAGATAATCAATAAGGTTCAGCGCATCATCTAGCGTGCGAAAATAAAAAACCCCGGATTTCCCCAGACCCTTAACAGGCGGAGCAAAAGGCACAGAACCAGTGGCCAGTACCAAATAATCAAACGGAATGTTTTCCTCTCCATCAAGAACAACCTGCTGTTTTTCCAGTTCCAGTTTAAGCAGCCGGCGGTTAAGGTTTAGCTCAATTTTCTGTCTGACTACCCAATCAGACGGGAAGGCGAAAACTTTTTCCAGCGGCAACAGACCTGACAGAAAATCAATCATATTCGGTCTGGGATAATAATGGTAACTTTCTTCCGAAAAAATTTTTATTTCTGCCGAGCTATCCAGCTCTCTTACTGTCTTGGCCACCATGGTTCCGGCCAGACCATTACCCGCAATGATAACTCTCATTTTTCACTCTTTTCGCTTAAAAGCAACTGCTCAGGTTTCTTCTACTTTCTGGAAGAACTCCTTGCCCACTCCGCATTGCGGACAGACCCAGTCATCTGGCAGTGATTCAAAAGGTGTGCCGGGTGGTATGTTGTGGTCAGGGTCTCCTTGCTCCGGGTCATAAATATAACCACAGGCTGTGCATTCCCACTTATTCATGTTGCCTCCTTTCTCTGGCTATTATAATTAAGGATTAATACAAACACAAATTAGGCGGAGTTTCCCTAAGCAATTCCCGTATTTTTTCCAGCAGGCGGCAGTTCCTTTTAACCGGACGGTCATTTTTTACGGCCATGTGCAAAGCTCGGTATGAACCGATGATCACACACAATTTTCTGGCTCTGGTCAGAGCTGTGTAAAAAAGATTTCTCTGCAGCATGATGTAATGCTGGGTAAGAAGAGGCATGATGACCGCCTGGTATTCGTTTCCTTGAGACTTATGGACCGAGATAGCGTAAGCCAACATCAAATCTATCAGTTCATCTTTTTCATAAGGTATCAGCCGGCCATCAAAATCAACCAGAAGCCTGAAATTTTCCGTGTCCAGCTGCACCACGTTGCCCAGGTCGCCGTTAAAAACTTCTTTTTCATAATTATTGCGCACCTGCATGACCTTGTCGCCCAACCGGAACTCCTTCTGCCCAGCCCGCAGCGCCACCGGCTGTGGGTTTAAAGTTTTCTGTAGTTCCTGGTTCAGGCGGTCAACCCCAACCAGTCCCCGGTACATGGGAGAAATAACCTGAATCTGAGTCGAAAGAGGTGAAAGTCCCAGACGCCTTGGTACATTTATCCTGGATAATTTGATTATTAACTGCAAAACTTTTTCTTCATCTTCCTGGTGGATGAAATAAAAATCAGCTGTAGGGTCCTGGCGCGGAGGATAGACTAACCCTTGCCCCTCATTTACCCGGTGAGCATTAACCACAATCAGGCTTTCTCTGGCCTGCCGGAAAATCTCGTTCAGCCTGATTACTTCCACTACACCAGAAGCAATTAGGTCTCGCAATAAATTGCCTGGGCCCACAGATGGCAGTTGGTCTTTGTCACCCACCAGTATCAAGCGCGTTTCCGGAGTAAGAGCCCTGAGCAAGTGGTACATCAACGGCAGGTCTACCATAGAAAATTCATCAACCACCAGGGCCTGGACCCTCAAAGGATACCTGGGACCCCGTTTGAAGTAGTTTTTCTGTGGCTGATATTCTAAAAGACGATGAATGGTTTTAGCTTCACGACCGGTGGTTTCAGACAATCTTTTGGCCGCTCGCCCCGTTGGCGCAGCCAGCAGTATTCTTTTCTGCCACTTTTCAAAAATTTCCACGATAGCCCGGACGATGGTCGTTTTTCCTGTGCCCGGCCCGCCAGTAATGATTAGAATTTTTTTCTGAAAACAGGTTTCTATCGCTTTTCTCTGCTGCTCAGAAAAATTTAATCTCAGTTCTTTTTCTACTTCAGCTATTTTTTCCCTCAGATCAAAATCTGGGATGGGACAGGTCCCGCGACTTAAGGATATGATCATCCTGGCTACGTCTTCCTGCACCCGATATAAAAAGGGAAGGTAGAGAAAACTCCCGCCGTCATCCTCTTCTTTTATGAGCTGGCCGTCTCCGGTTAAAATTCTGATGGCTTCCTTTACCTTCTCCGCTTCCACTTGAATTTCCTCCCGACAGCGCTTGATCACCTCATTTTCATCAGAAAATACATGCCCTTCTTCAGTATCTTTTTCCAGTAAATAAAGTACAAACGCTTTTACTCTTTCGATCGAGTCGGGCGGAAGGCCGAGTTTAAGGGCAATCTGGTCGGCAGTTTTAAAGCCAATTCCCCAAATGTCAAGGCACAGCTGGTAAGGCTGGCGTCGGAGTATTTCAAAGGAAGCCTGACCATAGGTGCGGTAAATTTTGTAGGCCAGGGTAGTGGAAATATTGTGCTGCTGCAGGAAAATAATCAGGTCTCTAATGTCCCGATGTTCTTCCCAAGACTTCAATATTTCAGCCAGTTTCTTCTCACCTATTCCCTCAACTTCCTTGAGTTTTTCTGGTGAGTTATTAAGAATGTCCGCGGTTTGCCTTCCAAACTTATTAACAATGCGCCGGGCCAGGACTGGTCCTATTCCTTTTATTAGACCAGAAGCCAGAAATTTTTCCAGACCACGAATGGAATCCGGAAGCGACAGAGAAAAAGATTCCATTTTAAACTGCTGTCCAAATTTCAAGTTGTTTTCCCAGTGTCCGGTAATTTTCAGGCATTCTCCTGGAGAAAGAGGTGGGAAATTTCCCACTACCGTGGCTGTCCCCGTTTCAGTTCTGATTTTAAAAACTGAATAACCGTTTTCCGGGTTATAAAAAATTATTTGTTCTATCGTTCCTTCCAGACATTCCATTGATTTTCACGCAGTCCGTGAGATGTTTCGGCCGTCTCCTATTCTTTCTTCAATACTATCATATCGCCTGGTGCCAACCCAAGGCGAGAGGCAGCCGAGCCCTGGTACAAAGCGATTTCCAACAATCCTAAGCTATTCAGCAGAAAGAAAGGTTTATCGCCACTGGTTTGCGCATAACTGGAAACCATTTCAGTAATTTTTCTCTTTCCGGCCATAAGCACTAAATTGCCGCCAGAATTCCTGTGCAGAAACTCAGCAATTAAACGCTGGTTGATGTTAGTAAAAAGGTTGCCAAATTTATCCTGATAGATAATCTGCCCCTCAATTTCTTCGTTTTTAATCCGCGGGGTCTGGATATCAAGCATTTTAACGGAACTAACCGGCCAGCCAAGTTCATTTACGGGCAAGCCCAAACTGAGCCAGGCACAGGCCGGAGCCATCTTATCCCTGGCCTCAAAGGTGCTGTTATGGTTAATTAAAAAATATTTTTTGTTTATAATTTCATAAAGTTCAACTTCTTCTTCGTTAAGAACAAAGGTTAAAAGTCCATTATCAGGAGCGATGAAGCTATATTTATCACTCCGGGCTAAAATTATGCGACGTTCGGTTCCTACCTGCGGATCAACCACACCCAAAAATATAGTTCCTGTCGGGAAAAATTTATAACAGGCCCAGAGAACAACGGAAGCCGCCAGCAAATTATAGTCAGGAATGTCGTGAGTCAAGTCAATGATGCTGGCTTCTGGGTTAATGGACAGGATAACCCCTTTTAAGGAAGCTACAAAGTAATCCCTGGTGCCAAAATCAGTCAGCAATCCAATTAGTGGACGCCCCATTATGCCTCCTCTGTTTTCAACCTGATTTTATACTAGTCAAGTAAAAAAGAGAGGTCAACAAGTTTTTTGATAAAAATTTCGGTCCAGAGAAAAAGGTTAAAAACTCAGTTGACTACTTTCAAAATTCTGGTCCAGCGAGTTTTGGAGAAAAAGCGGAAGAACTTTTTAAACTTGTCCTGGATGCCATTCTTTAGGTAGGCATCTCTTTCTGCTTCATATGAAAAATAAATCAACCAGGGCCGGCCTTTAATATAGTTCATAGGTAAAAAGCCCCAGTAACGGCTGTCCAGACTGTTGTCCCGGTTATCCCCCATGACGAATACATGTCCGGGCGGAACAACCACCGGTCCGTAATTATCTCTGATGACGTCATCGTATTGATAATAACCGTTTTTCTGAAAAACCTGAGCATCTATATGAACCTTGTATCTTTCCTCCAATGGGCGGTCGTTAATAAAAACTTCTTTGTCCTTAATCTCTATTTTCTCCCCTTCCAGGGCCACTACTCTCTTGACATAATCTTTTTTTAGATCCCTAGGATATTTAAAAACCACGATGTCTTTTCTCTCAATTTTTTTGGACGGCAGAATAGCAGCTTCGAGGGGTATTACTGGCTTGGCATAGATGAATTTGTTAACCAACAGGAAATCGCCTACCATAAGCGTTGGTTCCATGGACCCGGTGGGAATCTGGAAAGCCTGCACTACATAGGTCATCACAAAAAAGACAAAGACAGCTGTTTCGGCAATTAGCTCAAAATATTCCCGGAACAGGCTCTTCTCTCTTTTTTTGTGTTCTTCTTTTTCCTTTATTTTTTCCACTTCTTCGTTTATCACTTTGCCAAGTATAGCCATTTCCCGTCACCTTATGTTTTTCTGTTAATATACTCTAATTCCACCGTACCTTCAACACAATAAATCAGACGAAGCAAACAAAGCCCAAAGATTATCATTTCTTTTTTGGAAAGCACTTGACAGCCAAGAACTTTAGGTTTTTACTTAAAACATGATTATTGCTCTCTTCGGTTATGCCGGGACTGGCAAGACCAGTCTTTTCGAGATTTTGAGTCAGAAAAAAACTGAAATCAGGCACCATCAAGAAGGGCGGATTGAATTACCAAAAGCTGTTTGCCAGGTGCCCGATGAGAGGCTTGACTGGCTGTGCAGTGTTTATCCTGAAAAGAAAAAAGTTCCGGTTCACTTGGAACTGGTGGACTTTCCTGGCATTTCCGCCGGAGAAATTTCAACTAATCAATATATAGCCCAGCTCAGACAGGTGGACGGCCTGGTGCATGTGGTTCGGTCCTTCCAGAACCCGGCTGTTACTCATCCCCGAGGACATATAAACCCGGTTGATGACATCAGGGCCATGATGGAAGAATTAATCTTATCTGACCTGGTCATGATAACCGGCCGACTGGAAAAACTGGAAAAAGATTTAAAAAAACTTAAAGATACAGAAGCAGAAAGAGAAAAGGCTCTGCTGGAAAAAATCAAGCCCTGGCTGGAAGAGGGACGCACTGCTCAGCAACTTCAGCTTACTCCTTCTGAAGAGAAAATGATTCGCGGGTTTTGTCTTCTATCACTCAAGCCAGTTCTTCACCTGATTAACCTGGATGAAAAGCAGTTAGCTTTCCTGGATCACCCGGAAGAATTGTTAACCGGACTTCAGCCAGACCTTCCCGTTTCTGCTTTCTGCGGAAAGATTGAAAAAGAAATTTTAGAACTGGAAGAAGAAGAAAGGGCTCTCTTCCAGGGCATGTACGGGCTTACTGAACCTACAGCCAGCCGGTTTTTTAAAAAGCTTTATGAAGTGATGGGATTAATTCATTTTTATACCATAGGAAAAGAAGAAGTCAGAGCCTGGGTCATCAGGAAAAACACACCGGCACTCAAGGCAGCAGGTGAAATTCATTCTGATATAGAAAAAGGTTTCATTCGGGCTGAAGTTCTCAAATTCAATGACCTGCAAAAATATGGCTCCTGGAACCAGGCCAGAGAAGCTGGCGCCATTCATCTGGAAGGCAAAAATTATCCAGTTCAGGATGGAGATATCATTTACTTCAGGTTCAACCCATGACTAACTCATTTACCATTACTGCCCGGGACACATCCTGCCGGGCGAGAACAGGAGTCCTGGAAACAGCTCATGGGCTGGTAGAAACTCCGGTGTTCATGCCCGTGGCCAGCCAGGGAACGGTCAAGGCTCTAACTCACTCCATCCTAAATGAACTTGGGGCTCAGATTATCCTGGTCAACTCTTACCACCTTTACTTAAGACCAGGCGACGAACTTATCCAGAGAATGGGTGGGCTACACTGTTTTATTTCCTGGCCCAAACCAATTCTTTCTGACAGCGGCGGCTTCCAGGTTTACAGTCTCTCTCCGCTGGTCAAGATAAGCGATGAGGGAGTGCGTTTTTCCTCCCACCTGGACGGAAAAAAGATTTTCTTAACACCAGAAGAAGCCGTTAGAATTCAATACCGGCTGGGTACGGATATCATGATGTGCCTGGATTATTTCCCATCTTATCCTTACACCGAAGAGGATGTGAAAAAATCTGTAGAATTAACTTCCCGCTGGGCCAGACGTTGCCGGGAAGAATTCAATCATCTTCAACCCCAGACCCAGCTCTGGGGCATCACCCAGGGCGGAGTTTTCTGGGAACACCGGAAAAAAAGCATAGAAGAGTTAGTTGAACTCAACTTTCATGGCTATGCACTGGGCGGTCTGGGCATCGGCGAACCCAAAAGCCAGCTTTTTGAAATCCTGGAAAAATCCGACAAACTGTTACCCCCGGATAAACCCAGATACTTAATGGGTATGGGCTACATTGAAGATATCCTGGAGGCAGTAGAAAGAGGCGTTGACTTCTTTGATTGCGTGTTGCCCACCCGGAATGCCCGGAACGGGACCCTTTTTACCAGTCAGGGAAAGATTTCCATAAAAAACCAAAAATATGCTGAAGACCCCCGTCCAGTGGACGAAAATTGTAACTGCTACACCTGCCGTAATTATTCCCGGGCCTACCTGCGCCACCTTTATGAACGGGGCGAAATCAGCTCAGCTATCCTTAATACTATCCACAATTTATATTATTATCTTGACATCTTCCGAAAAATAAGGCAAGCTATTCAATCTAATTCATTTCAGGCATTTAAAAAATCAATCTTAGAAAAAAATTTAAATGAATAGGATAAAAAAATGAACTTTTTAACCATGATGAGTCTTTCGGGGCAGCAAGCTTCTTCACCGTCTCAGGGCAACGCCCTGCTCGGACTCCTACCCTTTATTTTGGTTTTTGTCATTTTCTACCTTCTGATCATTCTTCCTCAGAGGAAAAAACAGAAACAGCACCAGCAGATGGTAGAAAACCTTAAACCAGGCGACCGGGTTATTACCAGCGGAGGTATCTTTGGCACAGTGATGGATGTTCATCCTGACCGCATTGAGTTAAAAATTGCTTCCAACGTCAAGGTCGATATCCTAAAAAGCGCAGTGGCTATTATTCTCTCAGATAAGGAAAAATTAGAAAGCAAAGAATCTACCTGATTCTATTTGATTCTTCTTTAAGAAATTAAATCAAGAGAGAGTTTATCAAGATGAAAAAGAACCTAAGATGGAAATTGATTCTTATCCTTTTCGTCATTGTCCTCTGTATTTTTCTTATTTATCCCCCAAAAGATAAGATTAAGCTCGGCCTTGACCTGAAAGGCGGAACCCACCTGGTCCTACAAGTTATGACTGATGACGCCATTAACGCCGAAACTGACCAGCAGATTGCTCGTTTTGAAGAAGTTTTCAAGAAAAACAAAATCACCTACACCGAAGCAGCCAAGGAAAAGCCCGGGCGCTTCCATTTTAAAGGAATAAACGCTGACCAGGAAGGCAAGGTTCGTGACCTTATTGACCAGTATACCAGAGACTGGGATTACTCCTTCTCCGGAGATACTGTAACCTTTAACCTGAAACCGGTGGCCGAGCAATTTTTGAGAGACCAGGCAGTAATCCAGACTCTGGAAACTATAAGAAACAGAGTTGACCAGTTCGGAGTGGCCGAACCCATCATCCAGAGACAGGGCTCAGACCGGATTGTGGTTGAACTTCCTGGCATTGAAGACCCGGAAAGAGTGAAGAACCTGATTAAGGTAACTGCGGTTCTGGAATTTAAGCTGGTCAAAGCCGGTCCGGCTCCGGACGAAGAAACTCTGCTCCAGCCTTACGAGGGAAAAGTGCCTGAAGATGCAGAAGTGGTCAAAGGCGACCCTAAGAGGGGGCACCAGGGATATTATCTTGTAAGCAAAGTGGCCTCCATCACCGGAAAAGACCTAAGGACTGTCCGTCGAGGAACAGATGAATGGAATAATCCGGCTGTTCATTTTACCCTTACTCCGGAAGGTGCCAGAAGGTTTGAGAAAGTTACTGGCGAAAACGTGGGCAAACAGCTGGCTATTATTCTTGATGGCAAGCTTCAATCAGCACCAGTGATAAACAGCCGTATTTCTGATTCTGGCATCATTCAGGGACGTTTTACTCCGGAAGAAGCTGACGACCTGGTAGTAATCTTGAAGGCCGGGGCCCTGCCCGCCGGGATAAAGTATCTGGAAGAAAGAACAGTGGGACCAACCCTTGGCGCAGATTCCATACGACAGGGCTTAGCTGCTGGTCTGGTGGCTATTTTTACCGTGATGGCTTTCATGCTGTTCTACTATAAACTTTCAGGAATAAATGCGGTTATAGCTCTATTTCTGAACGAACTGATTATTTTCGCTGCACTCAGTTACTTTAAAGCTACCCTTACTCTTCCAGGTATTGCCGGTATCATCCTCGGTATTGGAATGGCTGTTGACGCTAACATCCTTATTTTTGAGCGCATCAAAGAAGAACTGGCTCTGGGTAAGAATGTCTTCAGCGCTATAAACAACGGCTTCAGCCGGGCTTTTTCCGCTATCTTCGATTCCAACTTGACGACCATTATTTCTGCTATCTTTCTGTTTCAATTCGGAACAGGTCCGATAAAAGGTTATGCCATAACTATCTCTTGCAGTTTAGTGGCTAACTTGTTCACAGCTGTTTTTGTTTCTCGCTTTATTTTTGAACTTATCGTACCAAATAACGCTAAGAGGTTGAGTATCTAAAATGGACATTTTCAAAAAAACACCTAATATTGATTGGCTTAAATTTAAATGGATTGCTCTGGGGCTGACGACCCTAATTATTCTGGCCGGGATTTTGAACATCACCCTGGGAAAAGGCCTGAAAATGGGCGTGGACTTTGGCGAAGGAACTCTTATTAGAATCAAATTTAAAGAGCCAACCAGTGTCTCTGATATTAGAAAACGACTGAATGAAGTGGGCTTGGGCAGCAGCATCATTCAGGAAACTGGTAAGAATAGGACAGAATTCCAGATTAGAACTGTAGAAATCAAAAGCACGCGTCAGGACCAGAATGAGGAACTGGAAAGCCATCAGATACTGGCTAACAAAGTCATTGAAGCTTTGCAGAAAAAAGAGGACCAGGAAAAACTTGCTCAGGGACTGCTGGATCTGAATAACATTGACCATAAGACTATTGCTTCCCTTTTAAGTCAGGTTTTTCCCGAAAAAAGTGAAGAACTGGCCCAGAAGATTATAGAATTCCGTAGGCAAAATGGTTTGATAACTGATTGGAATTCACTGAAAAAGGAACCTTATTCTCTTGACGACAAGGTTTTAAGTTTCCTCCAGCAAAAAACCTTCCTGGGCAGTATGACTGTGCTGAGCCGCGAAACGGTTGGTCCCCAAGTGGGAAAGGACCTGCGCAAAAAAGCTACTCAGGCTATTATCTGGTCATTAATAGGTATGCTGGTTTATATCGCCTTTAGATTCAAAGGTGTGGAATATGGTGCAGCTGCTATTTTCACCCTTTTTCAGGACGTTCTTGTCTCACTTAGCATTTATTCTTTCACCAACAGGGAAATTAATTTACCTATCATTGCTGCTCTATTGACCATTGTTGGTTATTCTATTAACGATACTATAGTTATTTTTGATAGAATAAGAGAGCTCAAACGGCTGAGGCGCAAGGAACCACTGGAAAAAATCATGAACCTGTCAATTAACCTCAACCTAACCAGAACTATTTTTACCTCTGCCACCACTTTTTTGGCCGTATTGGCCCTCTTTCTCTTTGGCGGGAAAGTGATAAATGATTTCGCTTTCATTATGCTGATTGGTTCTATTGAAGGCATCTATTCTACCTTTTTTATGTCTTGCCCAGTAGTGTTGTTCTGGAACAAATTATTCAAAAAGAAAAAATAATTATTTGACTTGTAAAATTAAAAATTTTTATTTATACTTAAATCTAACTTAATCCATAGCGCGAGGTTAAACATGCCAGAAGAAAAAAGGCCTAACAAAGGAGAAGAGTTAACTGAACTCTTCAAAGACTCCTTCTTCAAGGCCGAGTCAGGGATTAAGAGAAAAGCACTGGCCCTCCCCATAGCTATTCTTCTGCACCTAGTCTTTGTAGCTGCTATTATTGTTATCCCCCTGCTCTCTGTTGATGAACAGCTGCCGAAAGTAGAAGTTTATAGTGCATTTTTAGCTCCTACGCCCCCCCCCCCCCCCCCCCCCCC
>JACIYK010000072.1 GCA_014359965.1 Candidatus Aminicenantota bacterium | reverse complement strand
GGCTGGCCAGAAATATCTTTATATCTCGCAGCAACAGAAAATTAATAAAAGGAAAAACAAAAAGTCCGGTCAGGGTAGCCAAAGAAACATACCTGAAAAGCAAAACCATGGCCACAATAATTCCCAGGCTTATAAGCATAGGGACGGGAGCTAAGTATAAAAACCCGCCGATGGAAGTGGCTACACCTTTTCCGCCCTTAAATTTCAGGTAAAAAGGAAAACAATGACCAAGAACGGCAGCCAGTAGACCGAGTAAAGCTCTTTTTTCATCAGCCCACCATAATCTTGATAAATAGACAGGCAAAAAGCCTTTCAACAGGTCAAAAAGCATGACCGGGATGGCCAGCTTCCAGCCCTGGTAGCGGAGAACGTTAGTGGCCCCGGTTGAGCCACTTCCCACTTCTCTTATATCCTTTTTGGCTTTCATTTTAACCAGAAAATAGCCGGGGGAAAAAGAACCCAGAAAATAGGCACCGAGTAAAAAGGTAATTAATTTCATGCCAACTCAAACTTATCTAAAGGTTTATAAACAGGCCCTTCAGGCCTGAGAATGCTCTGAAAGAGAGTAATTTCTTTAACCATCATCTGCCCAAATTCCCGATTAGAAAATTTCTCCAGCATCTTTTTTAACTTCTCCTGATTTTGTGGTTGCTTGGCCCGACCAAGAGTTAGGTGAGGGGAAAAGGCCCTCTCTTCTTTGGGGAATCCCTTTCTTTCCAGTTCTTCTTCCAGTTCCTTTTGCAGGCGGAAAAGTTCCGGGCCGGATTCCAAACCAACCCAGATAACTCTCATTCTGTTCTGGCCTGGAGGAAAACTTCCCGTTCCTTTGAGCTTTAAAGAAAACGGCCGGTACTGATGGCTCAGCTTAATCAAAACTTCCCGGACAATTTCTACTTGACCTTCATCAATTTCTCCTAGAAACTTAAGAGTCAGATGAAAATTTTCCCTGGCTACCCATTTGATGTTCCGTCCGGCTGGTTTAAGATTTTCTATTAGATTAGCAAGCTGTTCCTTGACCGAATCCTCTAAATCAACGGCAATAAAAACTCTCATGAGGCTTTCCTTTTTATCGCACCCGAATTATGTTCTAATTTTAGCAATTTTAGCCTGACCATATCCAGAGCTTTCTGAGTGGCCTGAAATTTTATCTGTTCCCTAGTGCCCAGGAAATGGCACTTTTCCACTTTTATCTCATTTGAGCTAGCCAGTGCAAGATAAACCAGCCCAACCGGTTTTTTCTGGCTGCCACCACCTGGCCCGGCTATTCCGGTGATGGCCACAGCCAGGTCCACCTTAGCCCTTTTCAGCAGGCCAGAGGCCATAGCCCGGGCTACTTCGGCGCTGACGGCCCCCTTCAGGTCTATCAACGTTTTGGGCACACCGAGAAGCTTAATTTTGGCTTCGTTGCTGTAAGTCACAAGCCCCAGTTTGAAATAATTGGAACTGCCTGGAATATTAGTCAGACGATGGGCCAAAAATCCGCCGGAACATGATTCGGCCGTAGCTATGGTTTTTTTAAGTTTAATTAATTTTTCGGCCACTACCTGTTCGAGAGTTTTGGGTTCAAAAGCATATATTTTATCTCCAAGCAGACGGGAGATTTCTGCCTTAATTTTTTCTAGTTCTTCGACTCTTTTTGCTTCCTGATTTGGAGATTCGATTTTTAAAGAAAGGATAACTTGAATGTCTCCGGGCGAAGCTAGAATAGTCAGTTCAAGGTAAGGAGGAAGCAGCTGATAAATTTCTTTTAACCGGTCTTCTACCCAGGATTCGCCCACCCCTGTTATTTTAAAGAAAGCTTTAATCACTTTTTTCTGGCTCAAGTTTTCGAGACGCGGCAGGACCAGGTTTTCCACCATAGGCTTAAATTCAGGGGGAGGACCGGGCAGAAGAACGAAAATCTTTCCACCTGTTTCCAGCCACTGTCCCGGTGCAGTTCCGTTTGGATTTTCCAGAGTTTCTGCTCCCTCAACAAGATAAGCCTGCTTTTTGTTAGAAGCAGGCATGACCAAACCACGACTGGCAAATCTTTTTTTTATTCTTTCAAGCAGCTCCGGTTTAAAAATTAATCTTCTTCTAAGTACCCGGGCCAGAACTTCCTTGGTTCGGTCGTCTTCAGTCGGGCCCAGGCCGCCAGAAAGAAAAATTATCTGGCTTCTTTCCCTGGCTGTTCTGATTACCTGCTGGAGCTCGGCCCACCGGTCGCTGACCACTGTTTTAAAGGTCAGGTTTAGACCTATTTGCTCAAGTTTTTCTGCCAGAAAGAGCGAATTTGTTTCAAGAAAAGAAGAAGAAAGGAGTTCACTGCCGACGGCGATGAATTCTATTACCTGGACATTTTTTTTATCGGTCCTCATCTCAGGAAAACCCGGGCTATCTGGAGCAGTAGGTTTACGGCCACCCCTGTACCGACATCATCTGCCATTATACCCCAGCCGTAAGGTAGGTTTTCTAGTTTTTTTATACCCAGGGGCTTTATGATATCAAAAAACCTGAAAAGGATAAAACAGGCACCCAGCCATTTCCAATCCGGGTTTAGGAAAAACAGAGCCAGCCACTGTCCAGCAACTTCATCAATAACAATCTTACCCGGGTCCTTCAGGTTCAAAGCCCTAGCATAAACAGAAGAAGTATAGGTGCCCAGAAAAAAAATAATCAAGAAAAGGAGGAGATAAATTGGCCAGGATATCTGATAAAAAAGGAAACGGTATAAAAACACCACTACTAGGCTGGCTACTGTTCCAGGAGCCAGGGGAAACAGTCCGACACCAAAAAAAGTGGAGATGATTTTCGCCAGTTTAATCATTTATCAACGTACCTCTAAGATCATAGGTGAGAGCTTTTTTAACTTTTACCCTTAAAAAATCTGGCCAACGATCTTTATAGTCAGGCAAGTCATCAATTAAGACCAGGCCATCCACTTCTGGTGCTTGAAAACGGGCCCGGGCCCGGCCAATTCTCTTTCCTTTTTTTTCTTCTACCTCTTCTAAGAGAACTTCCAGTTCTGAGCCAACAAACGAACGGTAAAACTTTCTGGATATTTCTTTCTGTAGCAGCATAATTTCCTTTCTGCGTCTTTCTTTTTCCGCCGGGCTAACTGTTTCTTTAAGACTGGCCGCGGCTGTACCTGTTTCTGGGGAATAGGTGAAGACTCCAAGGTGAGAAAATTGAGCTTTTATAACGAACTCTTTCAATTCCTTAAATTCTTTAATTCCTTCGCCCGGGAAGCCAACAATCAAAGAGGTTCTAATTACAGCCCCAGGAATCTGCCGGCGTATTTTTTCTATTAATTTCAGTGCCCTGGGACTATCCATGGCTCTTCCCATCAGTTTCAACACTTTCTTAGAAGCATGCTGAAAAGGCAGGTCAAAATAGGGACAGATTTTTTCTTCTTTCATTATTTCCAGTAGGTCATCGGTGATTTCTTCTGGATAGCCGTAAAGAATCCTGATCCAACGCAGACCTTTTACCGGCAGCAACTTTTCCAGAAGTTTCACCAACCCGCCTTTTATCTTTCGATCGCGACCATAATAAGTAGTGTCATGAGAAATCAAGTTAATCTCTTTTATTCCCAGGCTGGCCAGGTTTTTAACTTCCTGGACAATAGAACTGATGCTTCTGGATTGGTAGGGACCTTTTATCAGAGGAATGCTGCAGAAACGACAGGCATGAGAACAGCCTTCGGAGATTTTAACGTAGGCCCAGTTTCGGCCAGTGCTGATGACCCTGGGAGTCAAATGGTCCAGAAGAAAAGTCTTTTCCCGAGTTTGAAGTTCGTGCTTTTCCAGAAGAGCCCATAACCGATCAAAATCTCGCACTCCGCTCCAGTAATCCACCTGGGGAAATTTAACCTTTAGATAATCGCCAAATCTTTCTGCATAGCAACCTATAACCATCAGCTGTCGGCCAGGTTTATCTCTTTTCCAGTCGACAAATTCTGATATTACCTGTTCAGCTTCAGTCCTAGCTGGGGCAATGAAACCACAGGTATTGATAATGACCAAGTCAGCTTTTTTTGGCTCAGCTGTAAATTCATAGCCGCGCTGATGAAGGCTTCCCAGCACTACTTCAGAGTCTACCAGGTTTTTGGCGCAACCAAGAGTAATAAGTGTTATGACAGGCATTAATCTTGACTTTATGGATAAATCTTGTAAAGCAGCCTAGGGAAGGGAATGGTCTCCCGTATATGTGGGAGCTTGCACAACCAGGCTACTGTTCTCTCCAGACCCAGGCCAAAACCAGAGTGGGGGAAGGTTCCGTATCTTCTCAGGTCGATGTACCATTCATAGGCTTCCCTGGGCAGGTTGAATTCCTTAATTCTCTGTTCCAAAAGCTGTAGGTCATGTATTCTCTGCCCACCTCCGATTATTTCACCGTAGCCTTCAGAGGCCAGAAAATCTACCCCCAAGGCCAGGTCCGGGCGTTCTGGGTCAGGCTGCATGTAAAAAGCCTTGATTTTCGCAGGAAAATGGGTGATGCAAACAGGTTTATCATATATTTCAGAAAGAAGAGTCTCTTCAGGTGCTCCGAAATCATCACCGTAGATTATGTCTGAGCCCTTTTCTTTCAGTATTTTTACCGCCTCATCGTAGGTAATTCGGGGAAAAGGTTTGCTGATTCTTTCCAGAGGGGTGGTATCCCGCTCCAGTATTTCAAAATCCTGCTTTCTTCTTTCCAGTACTCTTTCCAGGATAAACATAATTAAATCCTGGCCTAGTTCAATGATATCATCAAGCGTGGCAAAGGCCACTTCTGGTTCAACCATCCAGAATTCAATCAGGTGGCGTCTGGTTTTTGATTTTTCAGCCCGGAAGGTGGGGCCAAAACAATATACTTTGCCAAAAGCTGCAGCCGTAGCTTCATTATAAAGCTGTCCGCTCTGGCTCAAGTAAGCCTTCTGGTCAAAGTAAGTAGTCTCAAAAAGGGTGGTTGTACCTTCGCAGGCGCTCGGGGTCAGAATCGGTGTATCCATCAGGCGGAAACCGCGACCGTCAAAGAAATCGCGTATGGCTCGGATAGTTTCAGCTCTGATTTGCAGGATGGCATGCTGCTTCTGCGACCTTAACCACAGATGCCGGTGTTCCATCAAGAAGGCTACGGAATGCTCTTTGGGGGCGATGGGATAATCCTGCGCAATCTGGATTACTTCAATATCTTTTATTTCCAGTTCATAACCACCGGGTGCTCTTTTATCTTGGCGCACGCTACCCCTGACGATAACTGAAGATTCCTGGGTAAGTTCATCGAAAACCTTAAAAAGTGGAAAATCTTTATCAGGACTGAAAATAGTTCCCTGAATAATTCCTGTGCCATCCCGGATGAGAAGGAACCTGACTTTCCCGCTGGATCTCTTGTTATAGACCCAGCCTCTGATTTCTACTTCCTGACCTAGGTATTGCCCGATGTCTTCTACGTATACCCACTTCATAGTGAGAAAATTATATCAGATTGCCGCTTTAAATCAATGATAAGAGTTGAGCTTCTGAAGAGGCAGCGGCGGGTGGGAGAAATATGATATAATTCTAAAGAAATATGAAACCATGGGACAAGCAAAAGACTTCAAGCCAGTAAAGCTTATCTGTGGCTTCATTTTTTCTCAGAAAGAAGCCCGGGACCAGGCCCTGAAACTACTGGTTGATAAATTTGGACCGGTGGACCTGGAAAGTCCGGATTATGTTTTTAATTTTTCTTCCTACTATGAACCAGAAATGGGGACAGGATTAAAGAGATGTTTTGTAAGTTTTGAGCAGCTTATCAGACCAGAAAGCCTGCCTGAGATAAAGCTCTGGACCAACGAGCTGGAAAGAAAAATTCAGGAGCAGTGGGCCAGCCCCGGCCGCCCAGTTAACCTGGACCCGGGTTACCTGACAGCTTCAGCTCTGATCATGGCCACCACTAAAGATTTTTCGCATCGCGTTCCTTTAAGCCAGGGAATATATGCGCATCTGGAATTTCTGTTCAGCAAAAAAGGCCTAAAAATCCTGGACTGGACCTATCCTGATTTCAGGCCAGCGACTTACCATGATTTCTTTTTAAAGGTCAGGTCCAGATACCTGGAACAGCTGAAAAAAATTTTATCCGAGTAAAGATAGAGCCTGAAGTAACCGGGTCATCAGGGTTACTTTTCTTTCTCTGATTTCTCCGCCCAGTCTTTAAATTTCTCCGCCGCCCCGGGGTGGTTGTTGAGGAACTCAGAAATGATAACCACCGGCCAGAATTCCGGCTGCAGGGGGTCAGCCATTACCACCTCCACGCCGTGTCCGATAACATTGGACAGGAAAGCGTGGTTAATGTATTTTCTTTTTGGCAGACCATAAGAGATGTTTGCCAGGTTAGCCATGATTTTAAGGCCTGGAAATTTATTTCTCATCAGCAAAACCGATTCCAGGTACAACCTGGCAGCCTGAGGAAAAGTAGCCAGGGGTTTAATCACTGGTTCAAGGTAAATATCTTCTACCGGCAGTTCAGGGACTGTAGCCAGTAGCCTGTTTAAAATTCTATCGGCAATTTTCAAGGTCTGGTCTGGCGTGTCAGGAGGGCCACTATCATCAAGGCAGGTAACCACCACCCGCGGTCGGAACTGATAAATCAAAGGAATTATTTCCTCCAACTCATCTTTTTTTCCGGAAAGAGCATTAAGCAAAGCCGGACCGCGATGGATTTTCAGGGCTGCCGACAAAACTTCGGCCCGGGAACTGTTCACGGAAATCGGTAGCTCAGAAGCTGCCTGAATCAGAGGAATGGACCAGACCAGATAATCTTTTTCTTTTTCTCGGCGTGTTCCAGCAAAAACATTGATATAAGCACAACCAGCCTTTTTCTGAGCCAGGGCCAGTTGCTTTATGAATTTTTCTTTTTTCTGTTGAAAGGCTTCTTCCACTTCCTGGCGACTGGTGGTTATCAGATTGCCGATGATGATCATCAGTTATTAAGCGAGCTCCCTTAACTCCTGGACGATGGCTGGCAGCTCTTCCAGTACCGTCTCCACATCCTTTTCTTCGTTAAAACGACCGAGGGAAATTCTTATGGAAGAATTAGCCAGTTCCGGAGATAAGCCAATAGCCAGGAGAACGTGTGAGGGCTCTTCCGCTTCTTCGCTGCACGCTGACCCGGTGGAAACATAAATTTCTTTGGTGGCCAGAGCCATAAGCAAAGCTTCACCCTCTATACCCTCAAAACTGAAATTCAGGGTGCTTTTAATCCTTTTCTCCGGGTGTCCGTTAAACTTCATACGGCTTATCTGTTTTTCAAGGCCATCTTTGAGTTTCTGAGCCAGTTTTTCCAGCCGGTCTCGGTCTTTCCTCCATCTTTCCTGCAAGATTCTGGCGGCTTCTCCAAAGCCGATGATGCCAGCTGCGTTTTCCGTGCCTGGCCTCAAGCCAAATTCCTGATGGCCGCCGTGAATGACAGGGGAGAAGGGGGTCTCTTTTTTAAGATAAAGAGCACCCACTCCTTTGGGTCCATAAATCTTGTGCGCAGAAACAGTTAAAAGGTCAACATTCAGCTTTTTTACCTCTACTTCCATCTTCCCAAAGGCCTGAACGGCATCCGTGTGCACCGGCACTCCGTACTTGTGAGCAATTTTTACTACTTCTTCTACAGGTTGAATGGTACCAATCTCATTGTTGGCCAGCATTATGGAAACCAGAGCCGTTGAGCTAGAAATAGCTGAACTGAGAAACTCAAGGTTAATCAGCCCAGAAGAATCAACCGGGACATAATGAACAACATAGCCTTTTTTCTCCAGAAAGCGGGCTGTTTCTATCACGGCCGGGTGTTCAATGGTCGAGGTAATAAATTCCTTTTTCTCGGGTTGG
The DNA here is from genome assembly GCA_014359965.1 of Candidatus Aminicenantota bacterium. Classification (GTDB taxonomy): domain Bacteria; phylum Acidobacteriota; class Aminicenantia; order Aminicenantales; family Saccharicenantaceae; genus Saccharicenans. Next base: position 3,308 of record JACIYK010000072.1, on the reverse strand, counting down.
GCTTCCAGCACTCCTAGGATGGCTAAATTATCGCTCTCTGTGCCTGAGCTGGTAAAAATAATTTCACTCCGGTGCGCGCCCAGAGCCATGGCCACCTGTTCCCTGGCCTCGGTTAGCAGAGCTTTCACCTTTTGTCCTAGTGGATAAAGAGAGGAAGGGTTGCCAAAGTGTTCTTTTAAGAACCAGCACATCTTCTGAACCACGGCCGGGTCCAGTGGGGTAGTAGCATTATTGTCTAAATAAACCATCTTTCTCTGCGAAACCAGAATTTCAAGAAAAGTTAATTACCTGTCTTAGTTAATGGCCTTAGGCAGAAAATTTCTCTTTTATGATGCGAACCACTTCCAGCCCAGCTCTCTTCTGACCTTCCTCGGCTGAAGCACCAAGATGCGGTGTGGCCGTAACTTTAGGATGGTCAATTAAGGTAAAATCTTCTGGTGGTTCTTTTTCAAAAACATCAAGGGCAGCCGCTTTCACTTTGCCGGAGTTCAGAGCCTGAAGCAGGGCTTTTTCGTCAACTACTCCGCCTCTGGCCACGTTAACGATGACTACTCCATCCTTCATCAGGGCAAACTCAGCTTCACTCAGGATGGGTTTGGGCGTTTTAGGCACATGGAGCGTGATAACGTCCGCCTGCTTGAGCAACTCTTCCAGTGGTACCTGTTTTACCGGCAGGTCGGTCTTAATCTCCACCACATCATAAGCCAGAATGTTCATACCAAAAGCCAGCGCCCTCTTGGCCACTTCCCGACCAATGCGGCCAAAACCGATGATGCCCAGGGTCTTACCGTAAAGTTCTGTACCGGTGAAAGCTTTCTTTTCCCACTTGTGTTGCTTCATAGACAGGTTGGCCGGGCCATGATGTCGAACCGCGCCCAGCATTAACCCGAGAGTGTGCTCCGCCACAGAAATAGAGGTAGCCGCTGGTGTGTTAGCCACTTCAATCCCTTTTTCTTTGGCCGCAGCCACGTCAATATTGTCCAGACCAATACCTGCTCTGATGATGAGTTTTAAGTTCTTGCCCGCTTCGATGACCGACCTGGTAATTTTGGTGGCGCTCCTGACCACGACCACGTCGAAATCAGGAATTATTTTTACCAAGTCTTCTTCTTTAAGCCCGGTCTGAACCTCAACCTCAAAACCGGGGGTAGATTTCAGCTGTTCTATTGCTTCCTTATCAAGGTTATCAGCAATTAATATTCTGGTCATTGCCATCCCTCCCTAAGGACCTTTTCCGCCGCGGCCACGGAAGCACCCAGCTGGAACTTATCATAGCCAAGGTCCAGTAGAGTCATTTCCAGAGCCGACAAAGCGGTGATAATATCAAAGCCGCCCATGTACCCCAGGTGAGCAATGCGGAAGAATTCACCCTTGTGCGGGTCCTGGGCATTGGAGATGTAGGCCATGTATTTATTCTGCATGGTCTTAACCAATTTATTGCCGTCTATACCAGCCGGAGTTTTTACCGCCGTTAGAATATTTCCGGGTCTTTTGGCCAGGAGTTCCAGTCCAATGGCCTTAACTCCAGCTCTGGTAGCCTCACCGAGAATCTGGTGGTGTTTTAACAGGTTTTCAAGTCCTAAGTTTTTGATGATATCCAGTGCTTTTTTTTGTTGAATAACGAGAGAAACCGCCGGTGTCCAAGGCGTGGTTTGTTTTTCCAGGTTCTTGCGGTATTTTTTGATATCAAAATAAAACTTTGGCAGTTTTGATTTTTCCACCAGCTTCCAGGCCTTCTGACTGAAAGCAATGTAGGCCAGTCCGGGCGGAATCATAAATGATTTCTGCGAGCCCGTGACCAGAACATCAATTTTCCATTCATCCATCGGACAGGGGGTGGCTCCCAGACCGGAAATACCATCTACCACCAGAATGGCTTCTGTCCCGGCCACTACTTCGCCAAAACCTTTGATATCAAAAATGGCACCGGTAGAAGTTTCAGAAAGAGTGGTAAACACAGCTTTAACTTCTGGATTGTTCTTCAATTCTTCCGCCAGCTGTTCTTTACTGAAATCATCTCCCCAGTTAAGAACTATTTCTTTGGTGTCCAGACCATAAGCCCGGCAGATGTTTCCCCATCTTTCCCCAAACTTACCGCCGTTGATGGTAAGCACCTTATCGCCCGGCGACAGGGTGTTGATGACCGCTGTCTCCATGGCTCCCGTACCGGAGGCGGCCAGGATGTAGACATCTTCTTTGGTTTGAAAAACATACTTAAGCCCCTCCGTTACTTCCATGAAGATTTTAGAGAACTCCGGTGTCCGGTGGTGGATGATGGGCTCTGCCGCCACAGAAAGAACGGTTTCCGGAACAGGTGTTGGGCCAGGGGATAAAAGATAATACTTTTTAATCATATTTAGTCCTCCTTTTTTTATGATTAATTATGATTTTTCTCTTGATATCATTAGTTAAACTCAAATAATTAAAAAAGTCAACTCTATAACTCCAGCAAAAGCCGAGTCAAAAGAGCTGTTTTCTGGATAAAAGAAGGAAGAAGAAGGTGCTCATGACGGGCATGAATACCTTCGCCTTCAGGCCCCAGGCCATCCAGGGCTGGCAGGCCGACGCTGGCCGCAATGGAAGCATCTGAACCACCACCGCTTTTACCCGGAAAAATGTCAAAGCCCATTTCCCGCGCCATGGTTCGGGCTTTTTCAAAAAGGGCCCGGGAAGCAGAGTTAAATTCCATGGGCGGAGTATAGCTTAGAACTGAAACTTTAACCCGGGCCGGTTTGGCCGCCGGTTTTAAATCCCTTAAGTAAGATTTAAGCCTGGCCAGGTCTTCTTTGAGCCAGAAACGAAAATCGCACACGGCCCAGGCCTGCTCCGGAACCACGTTGGCTTTCTCTCCACCCCCGATTAAACCGATGTTCAGCGTCAGCCCTTTGATTTTAATTTTTTGGATTTGCTGTAATTGAAAAATCAATTCTTCAACGGCACTTACACCTTTTTCCGGAGTACTGGCATGTGCCGATTTACCAAAACACTCAAGTTTTACCACCAGTCGCCCTTTGCGTTCTACTTTCAAAGTCCCACCGGGCAGACCGGGTTCCAGACAGAGCACCAGCCCGGACCGGCGGGCCAGCTCAGCAATCTTTTTATGACTTTCTTCGTAGCCCGTTTCTTCCGCGGAATTCAGGAAGAACCAAATTTTCCTTTTAGGTGAAAGACCAAGTTTGACCATGGCCTTCAGTGCGTAGATGGCGGAAACTAGTCCCGCTTTCATGTCCAGCGTGCCTGGCCCATATATTTTTTCTCCTTCAATATAAAAAGGCATTTTTTTTAAAGTTCCCACCGGCCAGACAGTA
>JACIYK010000071.1 GCA_014359965.1 Candidatus Aminicenantota bacterium | reverse complement strand
TCTACTGGGCTTATGAAGTTTTTCTCAAGAATAAAAAAGGGGAAAAAAACTAGTTCTGCGGTTCCAGCTTTCCGTCCAAACCCTTAGCTCAGCAAGCCTTCAATAATCAGGTCCACTGCTTCTTCTTCACTCAGCCCCCGGGCCATGAGCGTTTGCAGTTGACGGGAATCAACACTGCCAATCGCCGCCTCATGGGTGACATGGGCTTTCGGGTTTCTCACTTCCACCACCGGTACCGCCCGGGCCACTCCGTTACCCTGAATAATTTCCTTACAATCAACATGTCCCCTGGCTCCGGCCGCCCTGGCAATTATTTCATTGTTAATATCAGCCACAGCTTTATCCTTAACGGCAATATGGGTTGTTAGCACAGCCCGGCTGTCTTCACCCTCCAGCACGGCTGCTTCTCTGATGGTAATTTTATCATCCTGCCGTCCGAAAATACGGGCTTTCATTTCAGCGATGCTGCGCGCCGCACAGGTCGTGCGGTAGTCGATGTCAATTATGCCAACCCTTCCTTTAAGGAGCTCAAACTCGGTGGAAAAGCGAGCTCCCTCTGCCAGGCTGATTCTGGCTACCGGTACCACCTTCACCAGTCCTTCATCGCTGTGCCAGTGGCGTTCAAAATACGAATACTTAGCGTTACGGCCAACCCGAATGTCAGCTTCCATCAGATGCTGGATGTCCACAGCATTCGGAAAGGTGCAGTGGGCCATAAAGGAGACTTCCGCTTCATCTTCTATGTCCACCTCAAGAATAATGCGCTGCACACCGGTCTCAGGCAACATGCCAAAACACAGATGGACCGGCTGTTTGATTTTATAACCCTTTAGCACGCGCAACCGTGCTAATACACCATCAGGCCGTTCTTCTGGCTCAATAATCAGCCCCTCAACCACTTTTGAACTCAAAACCTGATTAGCGTTTATCACCACATGAGGTGTGTTTTTATCAAAGCTGCGGTGCAGGTTTATGGATTCCAGAATTTCCTGGACTAATTCTTCAGCCATTTTTACCTCCAGTCTTTGCTTCGGCTTTAAGGTCTGGAACATTTTTATGGGGACAAGGCAGACATTTCCCGCTAAAATAATCCAGTATTTTATCTTTTTCCCCTTTATCTACCAGAAAGCCATTACATATCAGGAAGGCGTGGTCAGCCTTTTCCAGGACTTTCGGGCTGTGGGTGATGAGTAAAACTGTAGCTCCTTCACTCTTGAGGTAGTCAATGGCAGCAAATATTTTTTCAATTGCTTCTATGTCCACGCCAGAATCAGGCTCATCAAGCAGCACTAGCCTGGGTTTCATGGCCAGAATGGAGGCGAGTTCAATCCTTTTCCTCTCTCCACCGCTCAGCGTCCTGTCTACCGCCCTATTTCGGTAACGTTCAGGCTCAAGCCCGACGAGTTCAAGTACTCGATCCACTTCGGCCAGGTCTTTTTTTCTGGCTGAGGCTAGGATAAACTTGCTCACTTTAAGACCTTCAAACCGAGCCGGTTCCTGCCAGCCGAGAGTAATGCCCAAACGGGCTCTTTCATCAACGTTCAGCTGCTTGATGGAGCGGCCTTCAAACAGAATATCTCCACCGTGATTCCTGTACTCAGGCAGACCCATAATGACATTGGCTAAAGTTGACTTGCCAGCTCCGTTCGGTCCGACCACAGCATGCACGTAGCCTTCCCAGATTTCCAGCGACAGACCGTTAAGAATCGGAGTGGAATTTACAGAAAGGGTGAGGTCTTTTATCTCCAGAAGCGTCATCTTTTATCTCCCGTTATTTCCGATATATACAGTTTACCATAAAAAGGCAGAATCTAGGTCAGGGGCACTGGATAACACCCTGAGCCCAGAGGCAACCGCCACAGACCGGAAAGGTGTTGCCAAAGCAGTCTTCTTCATTGCTTTCGAGATAAGAACAGCCACCACAGATGTGGCAGGGTGAAAAATCAAACTGATAAACCTTTTCCCGGAAATCAGCGTATTCCTTTGAATTCCAGATGTCGTACAGTGACTTTTCATTCAACTGACCAAGGAAATAGGGTTTTATCCGCCGCTCAAGGCCATAGAGGTAAGTAATATGCTCGTGGAGCAGGGCCATGCAGGGGGCTACTTTACCATCCCAGCGTACAAAAGTTGTCCCATCCTTGATGAACCGGCAGGACCTGGTTGGTGCGCTGATGGCATTGTTAATCATGAACAAATTCTGATAGCCTTTGAGCAGATGATAAATCGGTTCCTTGGTCAGGTAATTGATGTCCAGTCGCGGTAGACTGATCTGCGGCTTGCCCGGCAGGTTGGCAAAAGTTTCACAGGTCAGAGCTAGAAGGCAGAGCATTTTTCTTTCCATTTCTTCGGTGTAAGGCAAAACGTTGCTCATCAGCACCCGGTCCGCACCGACGTTCTGAATCAGCTCCTCAATGTTTTTTATCTCTTCAATGTTGTCGCGCATTAAGACAAAAGAAATACCGATGGCCAGGGGCAGGTTCATTTCGCTAGCCAGCTGTCGCAGTCTTTTTACGTTGTTCAGAACCAGCTGAAAACTGGCTCCCTGGCGAATATCTTCAAAGCGGTCAGCACTGGTGCCGTCAAAAGAAACCCACAGCCGGTCCAGTCCGGCCTGAAGGAGTCCTTGGGCCATTTCTTCATCAAGCAGCGTACCGTTGGTGGTAATTTCTACTGCAGCCGCAGTAGCCTTTTTTACCTTCTCCACCATCCAGATTATGTCCGGATGAAAAAGGGGTTCGCCAAAGCCAGCAAACATAACCGACTGCAAAAAAGGAAAAGGTTTCAGGCCAGACACCAGTTTTTCAAACAACTCCCGGCTCATAGCGCCAAAAGGCTCATTCCAGGTGTGGCGGATACAGGTCTGGCATTTAAGGTTGCAGCCTGAAGTTGGTTCAACGTAAAGCCGGCGCAGGGCATGGATGTTAGGTTCTAAGCAAATCTGTCCGTTCTCCAGAACAAGTCTCAGCTGGCTGCCCGCTTCTGCACCGAGAAGTTGGGCTATTTCTTCGGGCAGAGTCAGGCTGCCGCCCTGGCCAACTCGTACCGGATACTTTTTCGCCTGCTCAACTTCAGGCTTAAAACTCTTCCTGTCCGGCTTGATTTCATCAGTATTACGCATGGATTAACTTCCTTGGATTTATTCTTTTCTCTGCCAGTTTTCTCTATTCAGGCTCTCTTTTTTTTCTTCTTCTTTTGTGACGGGCGCTTTTTTGTTTTATGGGCTTTCAGCTGGCCGACAGCCGGCCCGTCCACAGGACAAACCACCCGCTCTTCGGCCCGGGCTATCTTTGGCTTTAGCGCTTCCATCTCCGTTTTAAACCATTCCTCAAAGATGGGTCCAAGCTCCTGGCGATAATTTTCCGCAAGTTGGTAGAATACCCACCGGCCTTTCTTTTTGGCCAAGACCAACCCAACCTTTTTCATCAAGCTTAGCTGATGAGAAAGAAGAGATTGCTCCGCCTTCAGCACTTCCATCATCTGGCAGACACACAACTCGGATTGGAGCAGAAGCAAAAAGATGCGCAGCCTGGTCTTGTCCGAAAGGGCCTTAAAAATTCTTAGGGCTTGTTCAATAGTCATTTTTCTTTCCTTAATTTTATATGATTATTTATTCATATAACAAAATTATCCAGAGGTCAACAGTCTGATGAGGAGGTCTTGCCCTGGCTTATCCTCACGGGTCAAATCTCGAAATTTTCTGTATAACGGGACCAGATAACTCGCTAAAACACAAACACTATTCATAAGTAACAATTAAATTCTTTGCCTATAAAAACTCGGGTTAAATCCCAAACAGATAAATCTATTTAATACCCCAACCCGGAAAAATTCAACTTCTTACAGAGAGCGCCCCCTAAAAGTATATGAAAACTAAAGGGGATTAAAGCACTTTTTGGGTTTATCCTGAAGTCTCAGGTTTTAAAAACCTGATAGAAATAAGAACTCAAGCGCGCGATAAAGGCTTTGGTCGTCCGCGGTCCGCTCCAGGTCCGTACCAGGATAGAAATCACATAATCTCCATAGGAAGTAAAGACGATGCCAGCATCATGACAGACTTCTCTTTCTAGTCCCGTTTTATGCGCTACCTGAGCTTCTCTGGGTAAGAATCTTGGCAATCGGTCGTTTATCCGCTGTTGCTTTAAAACTTCCAGGCATTGGGCAGATATCTCAGGTGTATAGCACTTTCCCCAGTAAATCATTTCCAGCACCCGGGTTATTTCTTTGGTGGTAGTGTAATTTTCCAGCCCGTTTTCTCTGGCCGTAAAATCAATCATCTTTCGTCTCAGCCTGGTTGTCTTAAGCCCCAGTTCTGCCATGACCTGGTTAATGTAATCAAAACCAAGTCGGTCAATCAGCACATTAGTAGCAATATTATCGCTATGAGTGACCATAAAATTTATAAGCTCTGCGTAGGTAAAAGTGCGGCCGTTGCGCATTCTGCGCAAAATACCGGACCCGCCTACCCGGTCTTTTCTCTTAAGCACATATTTTTCTTCAAGTTTTATCCGGCCCTCCTGCACAGCCTTGAAGCAGGCAACCATGATGGGGATTTTTATCAGACTGGCGGCTGGAAAAACCTGATCTTCGTTATGAAGAAAAGTCCAGCCAGTCTGCAGATCCTTAACCATAATGCCAGCTTCTCCCCGAAATCCGGCTATTTTTTGCAAAATCTGGCGCGAGTTGGCTTCCCAACCTTCCTGTCGGAGCTGATAAAGAATTTGTTTTTCTTCAACAGTTAAAACTCTGGTCAGCGGCAGTCCCCCTTCAGCCCCTACCCGAAGAGGAAAACTAAGGAGTAAAGCAAATAGGAAAAAGAAAGTTAAAGGTCTGAAACAATTTTTATTTCTTAAACGAATAAGCAAGTTCTCTTTCATCTGCTCAGAATCCCTGTTCATGTTCATAGTTTATATAATTAGTTCTAAAAGCTGTCAACACCCCTATTCTTTTAGGTTAAGACATGGATCCAGTCTAAGCAAGTAACGGGGAGCGGCGCAGGGGTAGATCCGTCTCTAAAACCTGTTGCCATGTTTCAGTTCAGCACTGACCAACCCGTCACCATTACTCAAGCAGAAAAGGCGGCCTGGGCTGAATCAGAAAAGAACCGGTTCTTAAGACCACAAAAAACTTATAAGTCAACCGGGCTAAAAACCGCCGGGAGGAAGTAATTGTTTGGCGCGAAGAATAGCAAAACCCTGGTAAAACTGAAGAGCCACTCTGTTTTGGATAATCTGCCTGATAAATCAAGCTGTCCTGGCCTGCTTTTCCAGAAGATAAATGAGAAACAACCAGAGAAAAAGTATAAGCAAGGCAGAATAAACTCTCAGGTTTTCAGAAACCGTCAGCACGTTGAAAAACCCATGGAACAGAGCAGCCAGAAAAATAGAAAAAATGGCGGCCAGAATCATGGACTGCCCCTTGACTTTCGCCCTAACCAAAAAAAATCCCCAGATAGATGAAAATATGGCATGAGTCAGAGGCGAAGCTATGGCCCGACCAAAGAAAGCCAGACCACTCATAATTGGCAGATAGCCAAGGTTTTCAAAACTGGCAAAGCCGATAGCAATAGAAGCCGCATAAACCACACCATCAGCCGGTTCATCTAGGTCCCGTCCCTTCAAAATAAACAGAGCAAAAGGCAGAAATTTAAACAGTTCTTCCAGCGGACCAACCACGGCCAGAGCATAAAAAACAATTTCCCTGGCTTGACCTTTAGAAACCACCACGTTGAAACCAGGAGGCAAACCAAAATATGGCAGTTGTCGGTAGGTCAAAAAACAAAAAAAGCCAAAAAGAAAACCAAGAAGAAATGCTTCCAGCAGGTTTATCAGCGGCTCTGGTTGCCGTCGGTCTTTGTAGTAGAAATAGCCAATCCAGAAGATAGCTGGCCCCACAATACTGGCCAGAATTTTCCAAAGCACAGAAAATTCCATAGTCCTAAATTGCCTTCAAGTGCCCGGTTTCGTTAAGGGTTACACAGATGAACCGGTCATCTTTTTTCTGCAGAACGTTAAGGCTGCAGTTATCCTGTTTTATCCTCCAGAAATAGCTCAGGTCCAGGTCAAGCAGACCGAGCAAAATCAGCCGGTTAATGACTGTGTGCCCGACACAGACAACAGTCTCGTCCGGATGACGGCCAGCAATTTCTTTAATAGCTGCCACACCTTTCGCTTGCCTTTCCTCCAGTGTTTCTCCACCGGGAAAACGAAGACCACCTGGATTGGTTACCCAGCGTTCAAAAAGCTCCGGCCACCTGGCACGGACTTCAGCCGGAGTAAAACCCTCCCATTCTCCGTAGTTGACGTCGGAAAGCCCCTCATTTATTTCCACCTTCAGACCAAAGAGAGCGGCAATAACTTCACCCGTTTTTACAGACCTGGACAGAGGACTGGAATAGACTGCGGCCGGCAGCCATTCAGCCTTAATGCGCCGGGCTAGAAGTTCAGCTTGCCGGAAACCATTTTCATTCAGAGGAATGTCGGCGTTGCCCCTGAATCTTTCTACTCGATTCCATTCTGTTTCGCCATGTCTTACCAGGAGTATCGTGGTCATTGCACCCTTTTCGTTTTTGACTAAATTAAACAAACTGATATTTTTTGTCAACAAGAAACACGTCAGAAAAAACGTTTTTTGCTGGCTACAGTTAGCATATAATAGATACAAGATGAAAGCGAGAAGCAAGCTTTTAGACTTTTCTCCTCTCTATACCGACCTTTATCAGCTGGCCATGGGCCAAGCGTATTTTCTTGATGGTACAGCCCAGAAGCCAGCCATTTTTGATTATTTTTTCAGGACCATTCCCTTCCAGGGCGGTTACGTGGTCTTCGCCGGACTGGAAATACTTCTGGAAACCCTGGAAAACTTGAGGTTTTCAGATGATGACCTCGCCTATCTTAAAGAAATAGGCTTCCGTCAGGATTATCTTGATTTTCTAAAAGAATTTCGCTTTTCGGCCGATGTTTATTCCATGCCTGAAGGTGAAATAGTTTTTCCCCTCGAGCCAATTATCAGAATTGAGGGCCAACTGTTTGAAGCCCAGCTGGTGGAAACACTGCTTCTCAACCTCATCAACTACCAGAGTCTCATAGCTACTAAAGCCTCAAGAATGCGGCTAGTGGCCGGGTCACGGTTGCTGAGTGATTTTGGCCTGAGACGGGCGCCAGGTCCTGGAGGACTGTTAGCATCCCGGGCGGCAGTGATTGGTGGCTTTGACAGTACTTCTAACGTAGAAGCGGCCAGGCTGTTTAATCTGGAGCCAGCCGGCACCATGGCTCATTCCTTTATTGAAAGCTACGGTGATGAATTTAAGGCCTTTCAAAAATTTGTAGAAGCCAACCCGGAGCGGGCTATACTTCTGGTAGATACTTATGATACTCTGCGCAGCGGTTTGCCCAAAGCCATCAAGGCTGGATTAGAATTAGAAAAAAAGGGCTATAAGTTAAAAGCGGTGCGTCTGGACAGCGGCGACTTGGCTTATCTTTCTAAAAGGGCGCGAGCCAGGCTGGATGCCGCAGGTTTAAAGCAGGTGAAAATCGTAGTCTCCAACTTACTCGATGAGTACGTGATCAAGAGTTTGATTGAGCAGGGGGCACCTATCGACATCTTTGGCGTCGGCACCAAGCTGGTAACCGGGGTTCCGGATGCGGCACTTGACGGTGTTTATAAGCTGGCCATGTTTGATGGTGAGCCAAGGATGAAGCTTTCCGACAACATTACCAAAACCACCCTGCCGGGAAGAAAACAGGTCACTAGGTTTGCTGATGAGCAGGGATGTTTTATGGCTGATGCTATCCACCTGGTGGAGGAAAAACTACCAGACCGCATGTTTCATCCTTTTGAAGTCGGGAAATCGCTGGAGCTGAAGAATTATCAAGCAGAGCCACTGCTGCGCCAGGTGATGGCCGACGGAAAGCGTCTTCATCCAGGAACGGAAATAAGGGAAATTTCTACCTACGTGAGTCAAAGACTTGCTCAACTGCCGCCTGAACACAAACGTTTTGAATATCCTCATGTTTATAAAGTGGGCCTGGGCTTAAGACTCTATTCATTGAGGGATGAACTTATAAAAAAATACAGAAATAATTTTGAAGGAGGGGGACCATGAAGGCTCTAATCGTGGTTGACCTTCAGAATGATTTTGTGCCGGGTGGAAGCCTGGCCGTACCTAAAGGACACGAAATCGTCCCGCTCATTAATCAGCTTCAGGAAAAGTTTGACCTTGTGGTGGCCACCCAGGACTGGCATCCCAGGAATCACCTGAGTTTTGCTTCCAACCACCCGGGCAAAAATGTTTATGACACTGTTTTACTTGGCGAAGTGGAACAGATTCTCTGGCCAGACCACTGTATTCAGGGAGAAACAGGCGCGATGTTTGTCAAAGGATATGATGACCGCCGGGTGGAAGCTATTTTCAGGAAAGGCACGAATCCGGAAATTGACAGCTACTCTGGCTTTTTTGACAATGGCCGAAAAAAATCAACCGGGCTGGCAGATTATCTCCGGGGGCGCGGCGTTAACCAGGTTTACGTCTGCGGACTAGCTGCTGAATTCTGTGTACTTTACACCGCACTCGACGCTATAGAGCTGGGCTTTGAGACTTATTACATCGAAGATGCTACCAGGGCTCTGAGCCAGGAGGGATTTAAAGAAGCAAAAGAAATGCTTCTCAGCCGCGGTGGAAAATTAATCAATTCAGATATGATTTAACATTATATTAGATGTAGGATTATAGTAAACAACTGAATTACAGCCTTGCTCAGAAAAAAATTCTCTTTTCACCTTCCTTTCCGCAGTGTTCTCATGAATCAAGTTCAGGCCCATGTTGCGGACATCTTTTTCCCTTAGTTTTATCCTTCTTTTTTATTTCTTCTACCAAACTTGCGCTCAAAATACCAGCCAGCAGGGCAAACAGGCCAAGGCCAAAAAGGCTGATAATTGAGGAAAAGAAAATTATGGTTTACACATTTAATCAGATGGCTTTATCTACGGGGCTTAGGGGACTTAAGGGGCTTTTTCTTAGGTTTAGCTCGGGGTGGAAGCTTGGAAGTGGAGTCCCGAGATCTGTAAAGAAGGCGTTTCTGGGCTTTCTTTTCCTCAAAGGTGCGCGGCACGTAGACCGGCTGACCGGTTTCCGGGTCGCGGCCCGTGTAGTACATGCAGGTTGAACGAGTCATGGGTGTGGGAGTAAAAATTTGCACACCTTCCACCGGTTTTTCGCCTTCCGCTTCAAGCTTCTTGATGTAGCGGGCCAGTTCTTCAGCTTCCTTCATGGTGGTGCCAGGGTGAGCCACCATGAAATAATACTTAAGATGCTGTTTGCGGTCGCCAGTTAGCTTGAGGAAGAGCCGACGGAATTCTTCCACCGGGACCTGGCTCTTGTTCATCAGACGCAGAACGTTTGCTGAAACATGTTCCGGGGCTATTTTCAGAAGGCCGGAAACGTGGTGGTTTACCAGCTCTTTAACGTACTCAGGACTGCTCAGGGCTAGGTCAAAGCGGATGCCACTTCGGACAAAAATTTTCTTTACCCCGGGAATTTGCCTGGCCCGTCGCAGCAGGTTTATCAGACGTCGGTGAGAACGGTCAAGCTTCTTACAGGTCAGGCAGAAACCTCGCTGGCAGCGGTGACAATCCATACCGTACATGTTGGCTGTGGGACCTCCCAGGTCATCTATGTAGCCCTTAAAATCAGGATGGCGGGTTAGGCAACGTATTTCCTCCAGAATGCATTCTTCGCTTCTGGAAATAATGCGGTCTCCCTGATGAAGAGAAAGCGAGCAGAAAGAACAGCGCCCGATACAGCCACGGTGGGTAACGATGGAAAATTTTCCCATTTCCAGCTCCGGGTAATCAGGCGGGATGTTGCGGGTGAAGGGCAGACCGTAAATCCAGTCCAGGACCTCTGGTGTATATTCAGGCGCCGGGTACTGCAGCACATAGCGGTTGGCGTGTTTCTGAGCAAGGTTTTTGTAGTTGGCCAGCTGGCGCTGGGCTTGAAGAAATTTTTCCGGGTCTGAAGACACCTCTTCGTAAGAGGGAATTTCCTCAAAGCCGGGCGGAAGTTCGCGGCTGACGATGGCCGTGCCCCGGATACCTTCAAGGCTCTGGCCAGCATCCAGGCGGCTGGCAATCTCTAGGGCTTGGAGTTCGCCTGGTCCATAGACCAGGATGTCAGCCCGGGAATCCAGCAGGATAGAGCGTCGCACCCGGTTCTCCCAGTAGTCGTAATGAGCAAATCGGCGCAGGGAGGCCTCAATTCCACCTATTACTATCGGAACACCAGGGAATAAATGTTTTACTTTGTTGCAATAGACGATAACAGCCCGATCTGGTTTGCCTGAACTGTATGGCGCATGTTCATCCTTTTCCCGGCGGCGGAGAAGCGGCGTATAATTGGCCAGGCAACTATCTATGGAACCTGAGGTTATGCCAAAAAAAAGGCGAGGGCGCCCCAGCTGGAGAAAATCTTGGTCAGAAGTCCAGTCTGGCTTTTCTATGATGCCAACTTTATAGCCTCTGGCGTCGAGCACGCGGGCGATGAGACCAACGGGAGATAGAGGGTGGTCAGCATAAGGGTCCCCGCTGACCAGAATAATATCAAAATCCTTTCCTTTGAGGCCTATCATCTTGATAATTCTACCAAAAATGGGGACACCCTACATTTTTCCGATTTTCCAGAGCAATCAGCCAACTCTGGCCTTTAACGTTTCTATCTGGCTCTTAATAAATTCTTTTGGCAGAACCCCGGTCTGAAGGCCGTTAAGATTATACTCTGGCAGCAGAAAACAACACCTCTGCTCTCATCAGTTCGCCTCTGAATATGACCCTAAATACTGACGGTTTAGACTGCCGGTCAAACAGCACATTAAATTGCCTCTTTAATACGGGGGCAATGATAAAGCAGATTCCAAGGCAAGCGAACTCAACGAGGTAATTTTCTGGTGGTGATTGATAAAAAAATCGGAAAATTATAGGGTGTCCCCATTAAAAAAAAGGGCGGGAATTTTCCCGCCTCTGCCTGCTTTTTCCTGGTAATGACTTACTAGCCGGCACCAGGCATTTCCTATGCTTTGAGCTCTCAGCTACCTTTGCGGATTTCCACGCTACCGCTAAAAGCCTTGGCCGAAACTTCT
>JACIYK010000070.1 GCA_014359965.1 Candidatus Aminicenantota bacterium | reverse complement strand
TAGATATGATGTAAGATATGATGTAAAAAAAGCAACCTGGCCTCATAAAACTCAATTCTACTTTTGACACCATAATTATTTTATCTGATTAGGAAAAGAAGATGGAAAAAGACCAGAAAACAACGGAACTAATGGACTTGATGGCCAGGTATTCGCCTACTGGCCTGGTTTTTGTCGACAAAGATGGTCGCTGGTTAGCTGCCAATCAAGCGTTTTCTAAAATTACCGGTTTTACTCTGGAAGACATTCCTGACAGTCGCACTTGGTTTGAAAAAGCTTTTCCAGAAGAAGAACGAGAAAAAATAAAAAAGCTTTGGTTGAAAGATTATAAGAAAGCTGAACCACTGGAAAGAGAATTCGAAATTATATGTAAGGACGGCCAAAAAAAGTGGGTCAGCATGTGCTCTTCTTTTCTTCCAGAAGGTCAAACAATTTTTTCTCTCCAGGATATTACAATCAGGAAAACTCTGGAAAAAGAAAAAGAGAGAGATGAACTTTTTTATCAGGCACTTCTGGAAACCATACCCGATATGGTGGTGATAGCGGACGAGCAGGGTTATATTCGTTATATCTCAGATTCAGCGGTTAAATTTCTGGGCTACGACCGGACTGAAGAACTTCTGGGCAAAAACAACCAGGACTTCTTCCCGCCAGAAGAGATGGAGACTGTTTCCCGGGTGGAAGAGCTAATGAAGACAATAGGAACTCTCAGTCCTTTTATAACTTCAGTGAAGAGGAAAGACGGACAGAAAAGGTCAATAGAGTTGAGCATTGGACACGTCACGCCCAGCGAAAACTTGTCTGGAGTTTACATCGCCATATTCCGGGACATAACTGACCGTCTGGAGCTGGAACAAAGGCTGCGGCAGATGTTGCAGGAAAAAGAAGTGCTCATCCGCGAAATCCATCACCGGGTTAAAAACAACCTGCAACTTATCTTAAGCCTTCTGCGGCTTCAGTTTTACGAAAGCTCTGACCCTCAGGTTAAAGAGGCTTTGAAAGATGCTATGAACCGGGTGAGGTCTATTGCCCTGATATATGAAGGCCTGCTCAGAAACGAACGGGTTGACCGCATCAACCTGAAACCATACTTTGAAAAAATAGCTGCCCACGTTCTAAACCTTTTTGCCGAAAAAGCCAGATCATTACAGGTAAACCTGGAGCTGGAAGAAATAGAAGTGGATATCTCTCTGGCTCACCCTTGCGGGCTTATCCTTTCTGAGCTTATGTCCAACGCCCTCAAGCACGCTTTCCCTGAAGGAAAGGGAGCCCTAACCGTTACTTTAAAAAAGAGCCAGAACGACCTAATTAATTTGACAGTGGCTGATGATGGAGTGGGATTGCCGCCAGATCTTTCTTCTTCTAAAACCAGTTCTCTCGGCTGGCAGATTATCCGCGATTTAGTGGAACAGCTTTCCGGTAGAATCGAGGTCAAGGTAAACAATGGTTCAGAAATAAAAATATCTTTTTCCGCTAACCCATCTTTTTAATAGAAACCTGATTTTCAGGGGGCGAATTAAAATTGACGTGAAGAGTTTTTTTCATGGCTTCTGGTTGAGGCCGTAGTCCTTTTAGCACTTTCCACTGTTCAGTGCCCGGTTCACCGCATTTTACAGAAAAAACTCCAGGTTTGTAAACTGGCGGCCTGAACTCAGCTCCACTAATTCTGAAACAATAAACAGTTTCTCCTGATTTTTCTTCTATCACCTGTATCACCGGGTTTTTTAAGCCGCTGAACTTAAGAAGCGGCAGGTAACCAACCGGCTTCCGGCCATCATTTTCCTTTTGTTCTAAGACCACAGGCCAGCCCGGCATGAGCACCGGCCTGACTTCAGGCTTTTCTTCTAATTGATAACTTTCAAAGATAACCTGCCGGGAAGTTTTTTCAAAGGTTACCAGGCTAAAGCCAGAAATGGACTTAAGCCCTGAAATTCTGTCTTCTCCTGTTGGGTTGTTGACCATTAGCAGATTAAATTTATTACCAAAAGCATCTTCCCAATTTCCAGTGGCTACTGATTCTTTCTTCCCTCTGCTCTTTCTTGCAGGAGCAGGCGTCCACCTCACAGCTACTTGTGCCTGAATCGGTGGAGCAAGCATAGCCACCGTAGCATCACCAGGCTTTTCCAGTCCGTATTTCAGCACCGCTGGTGGCCCACCTGTCCCACACAGATGAACTGCCCGCGCCTGGCGCAAAAGACTGACAATTTCATCCCTGGCTGGTTGAGGCCAGCCGCCAGTGTGGAAATCAGCAGCTGGCCGGTCAGATTCTGGATGTTCTCCAGGCTTCAACGGTGAAAGCTGCCAAATAGCTTCTTCACCCTGCTGACCTTCAGGCAGGGTTAAAAGTGAAACAAAGGCACTGGAGGAAAGGCAGGCTTTAAACCAGACGCCATCAGACCAATCTACAACCCATTCCTTCAGGAGGCGAAGCTGTTCTTCGCTCAGGAGTCGGGCTTCTTTAACTCTGGCGGCTTTTTTCAGGTCAAAACTGGGATTTTGCGGCCAGCCATTTTTTATCCTAGCCTCAGGAAGAAGAGGCGCCGGTGCGGACTTAAAAATTCGGTCGTTTACTACTGCCAGGCTCAGTCCAGCATAATTCACTTCATTAAAACCAGTGCCAACAGCCTCATTATCTTTTCCTCTGGACGACAGAGAAGCTGGCGGCAGGTGACCAGTCTGGGTGGCAAGAACCAAACGGATAAACTCTTCGGGCATGAGAAATCCGCCCCGGTCTTGAAGGCTGATGGGGTCGGTCCCGTTTTCAGCCGCCGCCTGACGCCCTCCCTCACCCCAGAGTTTAAGCTGGAAAAAATCTCTGGCTTCAGGCAAAAGAATGGCCGGCCGGTCTTTAAGCAAATCAGAAAAAGCCCAGCCAAAAAGCAACCACTGGCGGAAATATTCCTGGCGGGCTTTTTCTAGGGGAAATTTTTCTCTCCAGAACTGCGCTGGTCGTCCATAAACCTGATTTCCAGCAAAAAACAGAACATCGGGGTTGAGCTTTTTAAGGCTTAAGACCAGACTGCGGTAAGGAAAGCTCTGTTCCTGAAGCTGACTCAAAACCGCCAGGCGAATTTTATCTTCATTGAATGGCTCCTTTCTGATCCGTCCGTGATAAGGTGGAGATTGTTCCGCCTCCAGGCTACTTTCTACCCGCACCCTGAATTCTACTTCTTCCTCATAAAACCAGGGCGAGACCTGAAAATTGGCCTGCCAGGTTTCCCGGTTAAGGCAGCTCTTTGAAACCAGTTTCCACCCTTCTTTTTCTTTAACTTCCAGAAAAATCTGGCTGTTTTCTTCAACACAGCCTGGAATAAGCTGGGCACTAAGACGAAGCCCGCGACGGCTCAGGGAGTAAAGAGTAAAAGCTACGGGTCCAAACCTTCGTTCCTCATACTGTTTTAACATATCTCCGCCAGTTTTAAATTCGTAAAACTGACATACAGGTAAAGCACCGGTGTTCTGAACTTCAGGTAGATTGGAGACCAGGGCCAGTCCACCGCTTATTTTTTCGGATGGAACTTCGGAGTCTTCAAGCTCATCAAGCATCTTGCCTGTGGCTGGGTCCATGACTGAGACTGTCAGCCTGAACTTTTCTCCATTTTTTCTAACCAGCACCTTAAAGAAAACTTCTTTGACCAAAGCTCTCCTGATGCTTTCCAGCCTCTCTTCGTTGCTGACACTTTCCAAGTCACCGACAAAAAGCAGACCCTCTGTGGTAATACCAAGGTCCAACCCCTGCCCCCTGAGAGCTGCTTCCCGGTAATCTCCACTTTCAGCCTTTATGCCCAGTCGCAGCCCCAGATAATTTCGGGCTCTAACTCTCCTAGGCAGAACCTCCAACTTCGCCCTAAAAGATACTTCCAGGTTCTCCCCGAGCGGGTCAATTTCTCTGGTCAGAAAGTAAACGTAGCGGTTGGCCGCTCCACTGCGGCATACTATTTTCCCGAAAGAAAGCTGCCAGTCTTCAAAAGGACTAGCAAAATAATCAGGTCCCAGCCAGCTGCGGCTTAGCGGTTCGGGATTCTGAGCCCGCAGCTCATCAGACAAACCTGAAATAAAAAGCAGTACCAGGATGATTAAAACAGGCAAAAAGCAGCGCCTGAAATCAGTCTTATTATTTTCCCGAGATTCTTTTTTTATTGTTTTTTTGGCCTTAGTTAATATCAAATTTCTGTTCATTTCATTTACCAGCTTTTTTTATTCCAATCATTATTTTAAAATTCAGCCGTGTCAAGTGCTGGCCGCACTCTGACTTTCGTCAGCACTCATTCTTAGACACCAGCTAATATTCTCTTGGATGTTTTTTTATTTAATGATTTATCTCTCAAGCCTAAAAAGCTCAAGTTGACGGCTTCTGTATAAATCAGAGCCAATACTTAATTTGCCCGACAAGTCATAATTTTAACACTCTTATCAGCTTCTCTTAGAGAATTTTTGCCGGTTGCATTACACCTTCTAATTCTTAGGTGTCTTTTTATAAAAATTTTTTTTAAAAAATCCATAACCCTGTAAAATCAGATAATCAGGTCGTTAAGAGACTGAAGCGAGCGAAATTAGTGCCCTCATCAGCTTGAATCCCTCAAGATAATCTCTACTCTCAAAAGCCAGCGCTCTGGGTGAAATTCGCCTTACTCCTGGGATGAGCATGCCAGGTTCTGCCTGCTGACTGGTATGAAACTCCAGCTCAAATTTATAGGGAGCCTTGAGGACAAAGAGCCGGCTGCTGCTAGCCAAAGCTAGGGCCTTCTTCGCCCCCTCTCTGAGGTCAGAAAGGACTTTTTCACGCGGAAAATTTTTGGACGCCAGGCGCCCGACGGCATCTTTTACTGGCACAGTTACCAGCTCCTGACCTAGAATTTCCTGAGCCTGCCGGCAGGTTTCCGTATCGCCGGTCAGCATGATGACCGGAACTTTAAAGTACCCGGCTATGGCTGCATTTATACCCAGCTCTGGCATTTCCTGACCGTTAATTTTAATGGCGTAGACAGCTGCTCCGGAAATCGTATGGTCCAGGATGGCTGGCGCCGAACCTGCCCGGGCGTGATAACCAACAAAAATACAGCCCTGAAAGCTGCTGTCTATCCCTTCCATCATGGACAGGGGCTTGGGAGACCCAGAAATGAGCGTGGCCCGGCGGTCAAGTTCGCTGGCCACAATGTTTCTCATGCTCCCGTGAGAATCGTTGACCACCACCTCAGTGGCGCCAGCTTCAAACAGCCCTTGAATAACCGCGTTTACATCTTCCACCATCCATTTTCTGGCTACTTGATATTCAGGCGAATTTGAAGAGCACTGATTCCCGTGCACCACCCCCCAAATTCCTTCCATGTCCACGGAGATAAAAATTTTTAGCGGCTGCCTCCCGGGAGAAGTATTTCTAGTCTGGGCCGAGCCTAAGCTACTGAACCAGATTATGGAAGCTACCAGGATAATCAGCAGCCATAAGTTCAAAATTGTCTTTCTCCTCATTTTGACCTCCTTTTTTCCTTTTTCTTTTTTAAATTTTATTTTTTAGGGCCACCTGTAGAACCTGTTGCTTTTTGTCAGCCAAGTTCATCCCGTTTCTTTTTACCAATTTTCTTGGCTAAATATCAATCACAATTTCTTAACAGCTAAGCAAAAAATTTTATTTAATCCGCAGGTCTATCTGGTATAATTTGGCTGTGAGCACTTAAACTTATGTTTAAATTTGCGTTGATTCTAGTTCTGGTCTTTTCCCCCCTGGCAGCACTATCTTCTTTTCTTATCACCTATACTGAATACAAGAAGCATTTCCCGGAGGACCTGCCGCGGGCCCGGAAATTATCCCTGAATTTTGCCCTGACCACTTTTTTCTTCTTTGCCATCCTGATTTTCCTGGCGGTAGTGGCCATTTATAAATTTTTGCCAAAATGAAGCCCATACTCAGCATCGTCATCCCGGCCTATAATGAAGAAAGAAGGCTCGGTCTAAGCCTGCGAAAGATAATGGATTACCTGCAGAGCCGAGGCCTTCAGGCTGAAATCATCGTGGTTGATGACGGCAGCTCAGACCAAACTGCAGCCGTAGCCCAAGAAATCTTAAATGATTGGCCACGGGGCAGAGTAATCGTTTTACCTAAAAACCTGGGCAAAGGTGCGGCCGTCAAGGAGGGCATCCTTAAGGCTTCTGGCGAGTTCATCCTTTTTTCTGATGCTGACCTCTCCACTCCCATAGAAGAGCTGGAAAAAATGCTACCTCTGGCCAGGGAAGGTTATGAAGTGGTGATTGCTTCCCGCGCTCTGCCGGGGGCTGAGATTAAAAGAAAGCAGAGCTGGCTGCGAGAGCATATGGGCAAAACTTTTAACTTTTTTGTTCAGCTCTTGCTGCTAAAAGGCATAAAAGACACTCAGTGTGGCTTTAAGCTTTTTCGCCAGGAAGCAGCCCGAAAAATATTCAGCCAGCTTCAATGCCAAGGTTTCGCCTTTGACGTGGAAACACTTTGGCTGGCCAGAAAATTGGGTTATAAAATCGCCCAGGTACCGGTGGTCTGGATTAATTCGCCAGAATCAAAGGTTAGGTTGTTTAAGAGTTCCGTAAGAATGTTTTTTGACCTATTAAAAATAAAAAAACGGGGGACACAATACTCATACCCCAATTTCCCTCGCAACAAATAAAATAGCCTGACAGCAAAAACTTGTGACCTCAAAACGAGGGACACCCCATACCTCCCTTGATTTCCCCCGCTGAAATAAACAAAATTGGCGATAGCCTACGTAATTTTGTCTTCATCCTTCCGCTTTTCCAGCTTCCCCTTATCCCGTGTGACCCTGGCGTGTAAGGGCAAACACAGAAATGTATTTTCCCTGCTTATGATAGTTTTGACCTTATTAAGGCCCAAAATCGCTGCAAAAGTAGTTTGAACCGAAGCCCGGAAATTTATCTCCCTGCCTTTTCGTAGCCTTCAAGCAACAGTTCTTCCACCAGACGGCAAGCTTCTTCCACATACCCCGTGCAGAATTTCTGAAAAAGATTATGTTCAGTAGCCAGGGCCAAACCCTGCGGGGTTTTCAGGCTACAGCCGATGAGGTCAGTACAATTAATGGAGCCAAATTTTTCTGTGAAACGCTCCACAAACCTGGTGGCCAGGGCATAAGTCAATTCTTTAGCGGCTTTGTCTTCTGCCCTCGTCCGTCCAAAGTGAAGGCTTAAAGCCAGCAGGGCACCAGTTACGGCCCCACAGGTCAAACCCAGATGCGACATTCCCCCTCCCAGGACCTGTGAGAGTTTTAAGGCGTTTTCTTCCTCCAATCCTTTTTCCACAGCAAACGGTGTAAAAACCGCCTGGGAACAACTGAAGCCTTGCGCAAAAAGCTCTTTAGCTTTTTCTAACCGCTCAGACATTTTTCTCTCCCTTTAAATTTCATCTCAAAAATTATCGGGAATTTATCCAATGAGAATTGATGTTACAAAACATGTACCCTGGAGTCAACCAGAACGCCCCAGCTTTAGTCTCAAACCATTACTTTGGCAATTTTGTTGACAGGAATTCTCTCTGAGTATAACTTATTGTTATAAGTTAATAATTTAGAGACAAAATTACCCCCTAACTTATTAACGAAATGGCGAGTGAGGAAACTGATTTGAAAAAAACCTCAAGAAACTTTATTCCATTCAAAAAAGTCCAGCATGTTATCTTTTTCCTTCCATTCTTTCTTCTGTTCTTGCTCTCCAGCACACCGGCCTGCCAGGAATCAGGACCACGCCCGGAAAATTGGGCCAAGCCCATATCACTACCAGGGGTTCCCAATTTCCACCAGGTCTCTGAAACTCTTTACCGGTCAGGCCAGCCCACGGCCGAAGGCTTCAGAGCCTTAGAAAATTTTGGTATCAAGACTATCATTAACCTGCGTAGTGAACACTCAGACCGCGAACTCCTAAGCGGGACCAATTTAAAATACTTTGAAATCCCTTCCAGAGCCACTGAGGTCAGGGAAGGAGACCTGAAGAAATTTCTTGATATTGTCACCAACCAGGAATACACGCCGGTCCTCATCCATTGTCATCATGGAGCAGACCGGGCCGGCCTTTTTTCAGCTTTTTACCGGATAGTCGTCCAGGGCTGGTCAAAAGAAGAAGCCATCAGGGAAATGCAGAAAGGCGGCTTCGGCTTCCACAACACCTACACCAACATCATCAAATACCTGATGCAATTTAACCCCGAAAAGTTTCGCCAGCCCGGGAAATAAACAGCTCCTCAAACCAAAAACCCAGACGGCACCTTCTCCGCTTTGCTGAGCACTTCTTTTTCATAAATATAAAAATGTTGACCCATAACCGCTCATCAATTAAAATCAGTTTTTAGAGGGAATGAAAAAGAGCCGAGACTGAGGATTGTTGCTTTTACCTGATTACTCATCAGACTGGCGGAGGGAATAAAATGATCTTTGTGACTCCACATTTACAACATCTTTACAAACAGCTGGGAATAAAATCTGACCTGGCTGCCGAAACAGTCGACCTAATCTGGGAAAAATTTCCGAATATGGAAAACAAATACGGACCGGTTGGAAAGAAAAAATGCGTTGATGACCTTGACTATACCCTGGCCTTCCTTGATGTGGCCGTAGAAAATTCTTCTTACGAACTTTTTTCAAGCTACATAAACTGGCTCATCGTCCTGCTGGAATCTCGGGGCCTCTCTAAGCAATGGCTGAAAGAAGCCCTGATTGTTCTATCTGAAAACTTATCCCGGCTAAATCCATCAAAAGAAAAAGAATTGGCCGTTAATTTTTTAACCCAGAGTCTTTCTAACTTTAATGAAGAACTGCCTGCGCCGGCCTACATACAACCAGACCAGCCCTATGCGGAACTTACCTCCCGTTATCTGGAGTTCTTATTGAACGCCGACCGCTCCTCTGCCTGGCACTTAATAGAAAAACAGATCAAGGCTGGAGTTACCATTAAAGACATCTACCTGCATGTCTTCCAGCCAGCAATGTATGAAGTCGGAAAACTCTGGCAGATAGGTCAGATAACACCGGCTGTGGAACATTACTGCACAGCAGCCACGCAATTGTTTATGTCTCAGCTATATCCCTTTATTTTTTCCGGCCCAAAAACCGGGAAAAAATTCGTGGCTGCCTGTGTTTCGGGAGAGCTTCATGAACTGGGTATTCGCTTGACTGCCGACTTATTGGAAATGGAAGGTTGGAATACTCAGTACTTCGGAGCCAATACCCCGTCCATAAGCCTGCTTGATGCCATAATAAAAAACAGGCCAGAGCTGGTCGGAATTTCCTGTACCATACCACTGAATGTCGGAAAAGTTAAAGAAATCATTCAATTGGTCCGAAACGAACGTGTGGTAGCTAATACTAAAATCATAGTCGGCGGCAATACCTTTAAGATGGCTCCAGACCTTTACCAGAAAATTGGAGCTGATTACGTGGCTCTAAGTGCAGAAGCCGCTCTTATTATAGCTGCCAGCATGGTCTGATAGAAACATCAAGAAGAGCGAAATGCTAATAACATAATAGACATAAAGGCTGGCCGAATGTTGGTAAAAGCCATTGTCGTGCTCAGAAAAGATAGAGAGCCAGAATTCTTTCATCCTGCTGAGACCCGTCCAGAGTTCATCCAAAACCTTCTAATAGCCTTCTCAAACAACGAATACCTGAGAAGCTTGATCAACAAATTATTCACCGAAGAAAACAGGCTTTTCAACCAGGATCTTAATCTTACCGGTCTTGATATTTATTCCTCTCTTTTTCTTTCCGGAATAAACTACGCAGGTACATTATTCCTGGTTTTCTCTGAAAAAGAGACGATGCCAAAATCCATGCAAGAAGATTACCTTAGAATAACAACAGAACAGACCAATCTCCTGAGAGAAGCCTACCAGAAGCTGTCGCAGGATAAATCACCAGGCAAAGATAAAACCATCTCTCTTATTCTGGAGGAAATAGCAAAAGTTAACAACGAGCTAATTAACACGCAAAGAGAGCTAGCCAAAAAAGAAGCAGAATTAAACCGGCTTTATGAACTGGAGAAAGAATTATCCAACACTGACACTTTAACCGGACTTTTAAATAGACGTGGCTTTATGCGGCTGGCTTCGTGGGAATTAGAAAAAGCCAAAAGGATGGGCAGACCGCTGTCTATTGCCCTGGGCGACATTGACCGGTTTAAAAACATAAACGACCAGTTCGGACACAACCTCGGAGATGAAGTCCTTAAAGCCGTAGCCCAAATCATCAAGACCAGTCTTCGGCAGGTGGACCTGGTGGCCAGATGGGGTGGAGAGGAATTTTTAATCCTGCTTCTTGAGACACCTCCAGAGAAGGCCCTTTTGGTCATCAACAGAGTAAGGATGAATATTCAGAAAGCAAAAATCCCCTCCCTGCCCGACGGATATCCTCTTACCATTTCATTCGGTTTAAGCACCTGGTCAGAAGACAAATCTTTAGAAAGCATGATTGAAGAGGCGGACAAATTCCTTTATAAAGCCAAGTCCTCAGGTCGTAATATGGTTGTGAGCCAATGACCGGGTGATTTTTATACTCGTCTGCAGAACTAGATTTTACTCCCAGTCCAGCAGGCGTTTCTGACCCTGCAGAGTCCTGATGGCCGTTACATCCTGGCTGACTTCCAGACAGCCGCGGTAACGGCCGCGCTCATCCCGTACGGCGAAATACCTGATGTGAATAAACCGGCCCTGAAACTCAATCCAGAACTCAGCTACATCTTTTTCACCTTTCTTGAAGGCTTCAAGAATCCGGTTGACAATGTGAACGCTTTTTGGCGGGTGACAGTTTTGCACCTTACGGCCGATAACTCCAGGGCTTCTGGGAAAGATGCGGTCTGGTGTATTAGAATAGTAGATGACCGTGTCATTTTCATCCACAAAGCTGATGTCTACCGGCAGATGTCTGAGCATCAGGTCCACCTGTTCCGGGCTGAGCTGACCGGTCCTCAGGTTGAGCAGGACACCAACCATTCCGCTCCCTGCAATTCCATATTTTTCTCTTCCTGCGGCAAAAAGGTCTGCAGAGCTATCTGTCTCCCTCTTGGGTTGCTGTTCTGAATCTGGCCTTTGTTCCTCGGTTCGCTCCATTTCCAGGCCCGAATAATCGGTCTCCGGGGCGGAAGAGAAACTGAAGGATGAAGACGGCGCTTGCCATTC
>JACIYK010000007.1 GCA_014359965.1 Candidatus Aminicenantota bacterium | reverse complement strand
GGCCAAGAGCAATCAAAAAATTATAGCCTGCGTGGGCCAGCTCCAATCAAAATATAAAAATAGAATAAACCATAGTCGGTTATTCTTGCCGAATAAAAAAACTCACAAGGGCTGTAATTACTATCATATTAATCTTAACTCCCAACGATCTAAAACCTTTATACTGAATTAAAATAATTGAAAATGAGAAATAAATTAATTATTTTAGCCTTATCAATAAAAATATTCCCTGACAATATTTGCTCCCTTCTTTCAACCTGCATACCATCAGCCTATTATAATTTGTTCTTCTTGACTTTATTCGGGCATAGTTTTAATATCATTACTTGATAATTAAATCCTTACTTTATAGGCTGTGTGAGGGCCTCAAGACTAGAGCAGGGACATGAGGAAAAAAGGTATCTTTCTTTCTCAGAGAGTATTTTCTTCTAACACTGCAAAAGCTGCCAATTTTTTTACCATAAAATCATAATTAGAGGGAGGGAATAATGCCTTTCACTACCTGGCTTATTATTATCGGCGCCGTCTTAGTATTTCTGGTAATCGTCGGCCTGATTTTGGCTGCTCAATACCGCAAAGTTGGGCCCAACGAAGCTTTAATCATCGCTGGCGGAAGGAAGAGGACCATCACCCTGCCAGACGGCTCAAAAATCAAGGTGGGCTACCGGTATAAGCTCGGGGGTGGCACTTTTGTCTGGCCTTTTATTGAAAAAGTCTATGTTCTGCCACTTGAAGTCATCTCAATCTACATTAAGACCCCCGAAGTCTTGACTCACGGTGGCATACCCATTCTGGCTGAAGCTTCAGCCCAGATTAAGGTGGACACCACCGAAGAAGCCATCCGGCTGGCTGCCGAGCAATTCCTGGGTACTGGTAAAGAAGGTATACGGGATGTAGCCACGAACGTCCTGGAAGGCAAGGTCAGAGAAGTTATTGGCACGATGACCGTAGAAGAAATCTACCGCGGCCGGCAGGAATTTTCCCGTCGGGTGGTAGAAGCGGCCCGAGAAGACCTGGCTAGGATGGGCTTGGTCATTCTCTCCTTCTCGCTCAAGGACATCAGCGACACTCAGGGCTACATTGATGCTTTAAGCAAACCAGTCATTGCTGCGGCTAAAAGAGATGCGGCTATTGCTCAGGCGGAGACGGAAAAAGAAGCCATCATCAAATCTTCTCAGGCCAGGAAAGAAGCGGAAGTAGCCCGACTCCAAGCCGAAGCTCAGATAGCCAAAGCGCAGTGGGAAAACGAAGCTAAAAAAGCTGAATCTCAGGTTTTTGTCAACCAGAAAAAAGCCCAGGCTGATTTTTCTTACGAACTGGAACGGAACAAGCTGGCTCAGGAAATAAAGAAGGAAGAAGCCAGGGTTAAACAAATAGAAAAAGAACACGCCATTCAGATTGAAGAATTGGAAATTAAGAGAAAAGAGAAAGAACTGGAAGCCAACGTCCTCAAGCCCGCCGATGCTCGCAAGTACCAGATTAAAGCTGAAGCTGAAGCCGAGGAAATCAGGCTGATGGCCGAAGGAAAAGGCAAGGCCGAAGCCATGAGGCTGGAAGCTGAAGCCAAAGCTGAAGAAATCAGGCTGCGCGGGCTGGCTGAAGCTGAAGCCATGATGAAAAAAGCTCAGGCCTGGGAAAGATACAACGAAGCGGCCCTGCTGGAAACCTTTATCAAAGTGCTTCCTGAACTGGCCAAAGCTATCGCTGAGCCTCTGTCCAAGGTGGATAAGATTGTCATCATCGGCGGTGAGAAAGGGCTGGGCACCAGCCAGATTACTGGCCAGATAACACAGATTATGGCCCAGATGCCGGAAGTTCTGAAGACACTGACAGGCGCGGACCTGAGCAAATTCCTGCGCGACAAACTCGGCAGCTCGGCAGAAAAAGCTCCCGAGCCAGCGGAAAAGAAACCCGAGAAAAAATAACTTCTGGATAAAGCAGGATAACCATGGTTTCAGAAAGAGCAATTAAAATCGGCACTTCTCCCACCTTAAAAATCGCCGCCAAAGCCAAGGCTATGAAGGCTGAAGGCATTGATGTGGTGGACCTGAGCGTGGGTGAACCAGATTTTCCGACCCCGGAAAATGTCAAGGCCGCGGGTATAAAAGCTATTGAACAAAATTTCACCAAGTACACAGAAAACGATGGCATCCCGGAGCTAAAAAAAGCCGTTTGCAAAAGACTCAAAGAAGACTATGGCCTGGAATACAAGCCAAACGAAGTACTGGTTTCCAGCGGAGCAAAGAATTCTCTTTTCAACCTGGTGCAGGCCATTGTCAATGAAGGTGAGGAAGTTATAATTCCAGCGCCTTACTGGGTCACTTATCCGGAAGTGGTCAATCTGGCTAAGGGTAAGCCCGTTATTGTAGAAACACGGGAAGAAGATGGCTTCCTTCTAACGCCCGAACAGCTGCGGGCTGCCATTACGCCTTCCACCAGAGCTCTGGTTCTGAATAACCCGTGCAATCCGACCGGTGCCGCTTATAACAGAGACCAGCTGCTGGCGCTGGCTGAAGTCATCAGAAAAGAAGATATCTATGTCATCGCTGATGAAATTTACTCCAAACTGATTTATGATGGGTTCCAGTTTGTCAGCTTTGCCGCTCTTGGTGAAGACCTCAAGAAAAAGACCGTCATAATTACCGGCGTTTCCAAGACCTACTCCATGACTGGCTGGCGCATTGGCTTTGCTGTTGGCCCGGCTGAGATTATAAGCGCTATGAGCAAGATCCAAAGCCATACTACTTCCAATGCCTGTTCCATCTCGCAAAAAGCCTCTGTTGAAGCTCTGGCCGGTCCGCAGTACGAGGTAAACCGAATGGTAGCTGAGTTCCAGCGCCGTAGAAACTATGTATTGATGCGCCTGCAGCAGATTCCTGGTATCTCCTGCTTTAAACCCCAGGGTGCTTTCTACGTTTTCCCCAACGTCAGTTCTTACTTTGGCAAAGAAGCCGGCAGTATTCAGATTAGAAATTCTTACGGACTAGCCTATTACCTGCTCAAGGAAGCCCGGGTAGCTATCGTGCCGGGTGATGCTTTTGGCGCTGACAACTACATTAGAATCTCTTACGCCACTTCCATGGAAAACTTGGAAAAGGGAATGGACCGTATCATTGAGGCCATGTCCAGGCTCAAGACCGCTAAGAAGGTCAAAAAGATTTACCTGCAGAATTACCTAACCAGAGTGAAAAAGTCCGTGCCGGTGGAAGTGGTTACCGAGAACAGGTTGCGCGACGCTCTGGTGGCGGAGATGGAAAGCCATCTGGGCTACGAAAATTATTACGAATGGAATGCCAACATCAACGGCACCATCGTTCAGCTGCGGACCAATATTGGACATCTCTACGATTTCTGGGTAGAGAACTGGTTCCCAGGCCAGATTGAAGCCGGTCTGGAGCCCCATGCTGTAATTTACGCCGTGGACAACGTGCCAGGAAGAGAGCCGCGCGCCTATTACCATCCAGAAACGCGTACCGGGTTGTTGGTCAACACTGATAACTACGGTGCTCTGAGAAAATTAGCCTTCGGCATGGTCCTGGATTCTCAGGAACACCTTGGTATAAATGCCGTGCGGGGTATGGCTGTGGCTCAGGACGGAAATGCTCTGGTGCTGGTTGGCCAGCCGGGGACCAGGAAAACTGAGCTGTTCTTTGAACTGCTAAAGCAGCCCAGGATACAGGCCCAGACGAACGAAATTCTGTTCGTGCGTTTTTCAGGAAGCCGGGTGGTGGCAGATAGCGTGGAAAGAAAATTTTACATCCCGACCAATACCGTGGAACTTCACGAGCGGCTGGCTAAGCTTTTTGACCACAGCAAGTGCGAAAATGTGGTTACCAAACGCGAAGACTGTACTGACCGCACCTGCCCACTTCAGGATGAATGCCGTCTGGACAAAGGAGCCCCGTACTGCTTCAGAGCCTCGGCTGAAGCCCATGCCATGCTGGACCCGAACTGGATAGCCGGACCGCAGAGTTTTGCCCGCAGAACCACACTCAAAACCCTGGTTATCCTGAGAAACGACCAGGTTTCGCCGGTTGTAGTGGAGCTGGGAAAAGATGAAGCCCTGCGCATACTGGAAAGCGGAGAGCCCTCAGGCGCGGTTAAAGCTGTTTCAGGTAAAGCTCATCCGTTCTTCAACCCGCACCTGCTGGTAGTTAACGAAGAAAAGTTAGCCCTACAGAGGATGTTCTTCAGCCGGTTGTTAGACCAGGTCAAGTGCTATCTGGTTAACAGTGGTATTGCCAAAATTGAAGACTTGCTCCGCCTTCTCTAAAAAATAAAACCAGGGTTTGTCGTTTCGATTTTATTCTCTCGTGGCGCATATACTCAGTTCAATAAATAGACCAGCGACGGGTAATAAATCCATCCCGTATTTCTTTCCAGCTTCCAAGCACTTCATCCGCTATCCGGTTTATTTCTTGGCGAACACGGGAAACTTCCACACCCCAGAGCTCCACATTCACGGCCTGCGGCTCGGTAATAGGCTCATTGATTGAGCTAACCATGTAAACATAAGTCTGTTTAACTTCCGGAAAAGTCTGAACAATTCGCTCGGCTATCAGCTGGCTCATGATGCTGTAAATTTTTCCCACATGGCTGACCGGATTTTTACCGGCCACAGCTTCCAGGCTCATGGGGCGGTAGGGTGTAATTAAACCGTTGGCTCTGTTGCCTCGGCCGACCTGGCCGTCATCACCCGCTTCAGCACTCGTTCCAGTAACGGTCAGGTAAACTGATTTTTCTGTGTCCGCGTGGTTTAAAACCACACTGACCCTGCGCCTTGTATAGCGAAGAACAAACTCTTCCAGTAAGAAGCGGCTAAGCTCCTTCTTCATTTCTTCATACTGTTCTCGGCCCGGCACCTCTTTATCCACAAAAGCTGCGGCTATGGTCAGAGTAATATCATCATACTTTCTGACACCCATAACTTTGATATCTTCACCGAGCGCCGGGAATTTCTGCTTGCCTTCCGGGCTGTTCAGGAATTTTTCGGTCTCCATGACCAGCCTTTCCAGGTCGCTCAGTGGTGCATAACCAACAGCCAGCGAGGTGTCGTTGGCCCGAGGTGGCTGCTCGTTGTCTTCAAAGATGCTGACCAGGTCATCGCTGCCCGGCCGGATCAGAAGAGATACATCAAGGTGTTCTTCTCTGAGATTGCGCACCTGGCTCATCAGCCAGCCTTTAATTCTTTTTTCCAGCTGGCTGCGGTCGAAAAGGTCCTGGTTGTTTATTTTTTCAGTCGCCCTGCCGACTATGTAAACATTGATAGGCTCGGTCACCTGGCCGCCGCCAAATGCGGCTTTGGAACTTCCGCCAACCAGCACTGCCTTGTCCACGTTATGATGAAGAATGTAGCCAGTCTTTTGACGATAAATTTCTGAAAGGGCAACGGAAAGCTCTTCCGCCGCTCCATCGCAGAGTGAATCCGGATGGCCCTTTCCCTTTCTTTCTACTATTTCTACCGGCATCTCATCAGCCAGAAAATCCCGCCCTTCCCTCGCTTCAAAATAATATTTGGACATGATAACCTCCATTACTTCAATAAAATTTCTGGAACGGTTACCTGGCGGGGATGATTTCGGGTGGAAGTAGTGAACTTTCTCAGTGGAACATCTCCCACCGCGGTCTCCGCTCCAATTTTTTCTGGCGAGGCGCCTCTCTTCTGCTCGAGAGGAGCGGGACCTGGTGGCGATGCTCGCTTTCGCCCCACTCCTCTCATCTTTCGTTCCAGCCGAAGCCGGAACTCAACGCTTTTGGCACCTTACTCCCCGAGGAGCAGGTTGCCGGGCTTCATCGGGCGCGTCAACCCTCTGCCTCTCTGGATGAGAGGATGAGAACGCCAGCGCCACGCTAATTATAGAACAACAGTCAAGTTTCAACAATGCTTTTAGCAAAAAATATTTTATTTTTTTCTTTTTTTCTTTCTCCTTCTTTCTTTTTTTCGGTCCTCCCGACTTTTTAATGGGTAAACTCTGAGAATAATAATTTTCAAGGAAAGATAATGCAGTGGCAGAGCTTTTTGAGCCAGAAATAGAACAAGGATATCTCAAATCGGCTGGCCATCAAGCAAAACCATTTTTACGCGTGTGCGATAATCAAGCGGATTACCGCTGAAGATGACCAGGTCTGCATCCTTGCCTGGCTCCAGGCTGCCAATCCTGTCAGCCACACCCATTACCTCGGCAGCGTTGATAGTCAAAGCTTTAAAAGCTTCTTCTTCCGCAAGCCCGCCCCGCACAGCCAGTGCAGCTATAAGCGGCAACTCTTCCAGCGCACCCAGCCCGTACTGAACTTCGCTCTGCAGAACAATTTTCACCCCTGCCCTGTGCAACTTAGCAGCGTTGCTGATATCCAGTTTTTCTGTCTCGCTCCTTTTAGGTCCTATACCCATCGGACCGACAATGACCGGTATTTTTCTCCTGGCAATTTCTTCCGCTAGAAGATAACCTTCCGCACAGCCAATAAGCACGGCTTTAAGCTTAAACTCATCCACCAGGCGCAAGGCAGCACTTATATCATCAACTCTATAACACTCAATAAGTGCCGGCAGTTCTCCCCGGACCACTCTGGCCAGCGCTTCAAGCTTAAGGTCTTTTTTTGGCTCATTGTTCTGCTTAGCAATTTTCCCAGATTTTTTTGCCTCAGCTGCTTTCTTTTCGTAAGCAGCCCATTTTTCAGCATATTCCCTGGCTTCCAGCAGTGCCTGCCTGATAACGTAAACGTTGCCCATGCGTGTCGATGGCAGACGGCCCTTTCCTCCAAAGGCTTCTTTGGGGCCTTCGCCAATAGAAAACTTTATTCCAGCCGGTGCTTTTAAAACCATCTGTTCCACCGTCTTGCCCCTGAGCTTGACCACTGCTGCCTGACCACCAATAACTGACCTTCTTCCCGGACAGACCAGGGCAGAAGTAAGCCCGGCTCTTCTCACCTGGGCAATTCTTTTATCAAAAGGGTTAAGGGCATCTATCACCTGAAGCTGAGCCACGTTGGGTTCAGAAAGTTCCTCATTCTCGCTACGGCCAGTTTCACCTGTAAGACCAAGGCTGGAATGAGCATCAATCAAACCTGGCAGTACCCAGCCACCTGGTTCTTCTATAACCTCCGCTCCGGCCGGCACCGATAAATTCTTCCCAACGGCTTTAACCTTCCCGCCCTCAACAATAATCATTCCATTCTCTACAACCGGACCAGCCATAGTCAAGATGCGGCCGGCTTTTATGACTATGGTTTTTACCCTCTTGCCAGCTGCCATCTGGCTCGAATCGTCAGGATGGCTTAAGAGATAGGTGGCAAGAAACGAAGGTCTCGGGTGGTAAAAAGCAGAAAGCACAGGCGCCGCATCCGCACCCATAGAAGAGATGCCGTGTAGAGAATCAATCCTTGAAGTAACGACAAAATCTGAAGGCAAAAAAGAAAAGTCTGGAGATTTCTCTTCGGCTGCTAACAGAGCAGAAGACATCGCCAAAATAATCAGCAGAACCGACAAGATGCCACTTAATTTTCTTTGGTATTTTTTAATCATGGCTGCTTTCCCCTTTCTGATTTCATCTCATGTTTTTTGCTCATTTTTATTGTTTATAATTTTAACTTTGTTTGCTCGGGCCCTTTTTCTTTCGCTCATTTTTGCTAACGCAAATTTCGTGCTGGTCAGCCATCTTAGGCCCTCAGTTGGCAGTTTTCCCCAGTTTCGGGTTCCGGTAAATCTCCCGACCATCAATGAATACTCGGAGCGCCTCCTGCCGCACATCAAAAAGGTCGCCGCTCCAGACGACCAGATCCGCATCTTTTCCTTTTTCCAGACTCCCTATCCGGGCATCCAGCCCCATCAGTCTGGCCGGGTTGATAGTTATGGCCTGAAGCGCCTGCTCCGGGTCCATCCCGTATTTAACAGCAATGGCCGCTTGCGTTCTCAAAAAAGGCTGCTGTACTACGTCAGCATCGGTCATAATGCAAACAAAGACGCCTTTCTTAACCAAAAAATCTGCCAGGTTAATGAGCTGGTTATTATCGTCATAGACAATCATTCTTGGACCGACCACCACAGCCACATCATTCTTGGCCAGCTCTTCAGCCACTTTATAAGCTTCCTCAGCATGCGCCAAGGATAATTTTTTGAATTTAAATTCCCGGGCCAGACGCACAGCCGTCATAATGTCATCTGCAGACCCTACGTGAATATGCACAGGAAGCTTTTGCTCCAGCACCAGAAGCATGGCCTCTTTCTTCAGGTCGCGAGCCGGAGGCTGAGCTTCTGGGTTTTTCTTTTTCTCTCGCTCGTAAGCAGCCAGCGCCTTCCTGTATTCTTCAGCTTCTAACATCGCTTTCCTTACTAAATAAGCTGTGCCCATCTTAGTCATGGGCATCTGACCCTTTTGCGCATAAGCCCCTTTGCGACCGAGAGCCATTTTCATGTCAGCCGGGAAAAGAATACACATCTCATCAACCGTTTTCCCGCGGAGCTTAAGCACCGCCGACTGCCCACCTATGACATTACCCGAACCAGGCCTGACTACGGCCGTGGTCACCCCTTCGGCCACCGCGTTTAAAAACTGGTTGCGGTCGGGCCCTACCCCTTCCGGGTGAATTGAATCTATTATGCGGAGCTGTGGGGTAACGGGGTCTGTCATTTCGTTATCTTCAGTCACACCGCCGCTTGGACCAAGTCCGAGGTGAGAATGAGCATCTATAAGGCCCGGTGTGATTAAGCAACCAGAAACATCTATCACCCTGGCCCCGGCGGGAATTTCTACCCGGTCGCCAACTTCAGCAATCTTGCCGTTTTTGATGATGATTATACCCCGGTCAAAATTCTGTCCTGTAGTTGTCAGAATTCGCGCTCCGCTCAGGGCGATTATTTCATCCGTGGCATCAGCTGAATGGTCGGCTGAAAAAGTAATCACTGAGAGAAAAAGTAGAATAACTAAACTGAAAAGAATAATTGAAAGTTTTTTCCAGCTCGTTTCAGGTTTTCCCTTTTGAATCATCTCCTCCGCTCCTTTATTTCAATTTTTACCTTGTTTTCTGAATTTCTGGCAATATGACTTTCCTTGCTGATTTTACCTTATTACCAGATTATTTTATAAAAAAAGTTTAGTTTTTTAACTCCAGTTTTAACCTCAGGCCTTAAAAGCTCAGATCTGCAATTTTTTTACTTATCTTATAAGCCCCATCATTATAAAAGCAAACTCAGCCTGGAAATCTTAACTTAGCCTTTTTTCTTCTGCTAAAAAAACCATTTATTGAATCTAATCGCCTAAATAAGCCCGCCTCGCTCTACATGAGCAAATTTTATTTCAAAAAGATATTGACTTTAGGGTCGGAGCTGAATAACATAACAGTGTTACGATTTTTTATTTCGTAATACCAGGAGGAACGATGTATCTCACACCTGAGAGAAGATGCCCCAGGAAACTCCGGCTCTTCTGGTTGACCTCAAGCTTATTCTTACTGCTTGGCTCAGTTGGGCTGGCTTTCTCTTTTTCTCAGCCAAAAGATCAGCCGGTCTATTTCCCCCAAAGCAAAGAACTGCTGGCTCAAATCAGGTCAGAAGAGACCTGCGTTAACACCGGATATTCGGCTGGCATCCCGACTGATGATTCAACCTGTAGCCTCCGAGCCTCTGACGCTGAGACCCAAGAATCATCATCCGGCACCACAAAAAATACAGCCGATACTCAGACCAGCGGCACGCAATCTTCCTCTCCCACTGAGAAAAAACAGAGAAAAACCACTTCCGGCAACTCCAACAAACAAGAAAAAAATTCCACCAGACCAGAAGAAGAAACAACTCAATCCCCTCAGTTCCGACCGCACGAAGAAATCATCGTTACCGCCACCATGTCTCCGCTTGAAGTTAAAAACAGCACAGTTTCTACCTCGGTAGTTACGCAGGAGAAACTGGCTGCTACCAATGTTTCAAACGCCCTTAATGCCCTGCTTTTTGAGCCCGGCATTTTTATCATGCGAACTGGCGACTTCGGGCGCTCAGATGTAGAAATCCGTGGCCTGGGTCAGCGCGGACAGAGAATCGGCGTTATGGTGGATGGCCGGCCGGAGAAAATGGGCATTTTTGGCTGCGTGGTTACCCAGACCTTTCCTTTTGATAACGTTGACCGTCTGGAAGTGGTGCGTGGCCCCAACTCGGTTTTTTATGGCTCAGACGCTCTTGGTGGGGTGGTAAACATAATCACTCATACACCCGGCCGTGGTTTTGAGAACGAAATCTTAAGCTCCTATGGCTCCTTTGACACCAGACGGGTTAACCTGCGCCACGGAGCCGGCTTGGAAAAGTTCAAGTATTACCTGACTTATGACCACAGCCAGAGCGACGGTCACTTATCCAGCTCGGCCTACCGGGGAGATAGCTTTACAGGCAAAGCCATTTACCAATTCTCTGAAAAATGGGCGCTGACCCTCAGCGGCAAGTACTACGATGGACTAAAACACGAGCCTACCATACTCTACCCCAACCCACCTGCTGAAAACTGGTTTGATTACAAACGCGGGGCCGCTGACCTGACTCTAACCCGCCACTCCGAGTTGGCCGACCTGAGCTTCAAATTTTATACAGATTTTGGCCGTCACCGTTTTTCAGACGGCTGGAACTCACGCGACCATGTCTATGGCTCCATCCTGAAATATACTTTCTCAGGCTGGAGAAATAACCAGCTCACCGTGGGCACCGACTACCGCTACCTCGACGGCCAGAGCTTCAACTTCCCCGTCGGTTCCTGGCACAGGAGTGAAGGCGGATTTTTCCTATACGACCAATTTACCTTCAAGCAAAAGCTCATCCTGACCGGTGGGGCACGCTTGAATATAGATTCTGTCTATGGCACAGCCTTTGCTCCAAGCGCTGGTCTGGTTTTCTTCCTCACAGAAAACACCTCCCTGAGAGCCCTGGTCAGCAAAGGTTTCCGCTCACCTCAGCTTAGCGAACTTTACCTTTTCCCTTCTTCCAACCCGGACCTTAAGCCAGAAACCCTATGGAACTACGAAGTCGGTCTGAATCAGCGTTTTCTAAAACGCTTTGATTTCGGACTGACATTCTTTACCATGAGGGGGAAAAACTTCATAGAGCTTCGCCCGAACCCCACTCCGCCGCCGATGTATCGCCTGACCAACATCGGCACCTACCGGGCCAAAGGACTGGAAGCTACGTTCAGCGGCCAGCTGACTGACGGTCTGAAGCTGATGGCCGCCGGAACTTACCTTGACCCTGGCACCAACACTCAGGGCAAAGCCGGGCAGAAGTATGATTTAACCTTAATCTTCTCCCGGGGAAAATTATTCCAGGCTGCATCTGCCCAGTACGTTACTGATTATTATGCGGGCAACAACAAAACGCAGAAACTTCCTTCATTTTTCCTGCTGAACTACAAAATCGAATGGAAATTTACCCGCTACCTATCTGCTTTCCTGAACCTGGACAACCTGTTGAATGCTAAATATCAAATTTATGTCAACCTGAGTGAGGCCGCTGGCCCCTATCCGATGCCAGGTCGGTCAGTTTTTATAGGTTTGAAAATAACACCATGATTAAGAAGACTTGGTTAAATGGCAGAAATGATTTATGTAAATTTTCAACTCGGTGAGACCAGCGAATGAATCCTAAAAGACACTTTGAATTACTACTTGGCGGGTTGTTCTTAGCCCTGGCGCTAGGCCTTCCACCAGCCTTTCACCTGGTTGGACTGGGCAGCACTTTTCTGCCGATGTTTTACCCGGTCCTTATGGCCGGTTTCCTTTTACATTTTCGGGTCTCTGTGCCATTGGCTGTGATGGCGCCGCTGCTTTCAGCCGCTTTAACAGGCATGCCGCCATTTTACCCGCCGATTGCTTTCATCATGATGGCTGAAGGCCTAGTCATGACTTTGTGTCCTTATTTCCTCTACCAGAAATGGCATCTTCCTCTGTATGTTGCGCTGAGCCTCACTATGGTGGCAGAAAGGCTGGTTCTTTTGCTGGCCACCTGGATTTTGGCTGACTGGCTTAAGCTACCTGGAGTGGTCCTCGGCCCAGCCAGCTTGTTCAAAGGCCTGCCGGGGCTTATCGTTATTTTCCTTATCGTGCCGCCGCTTGTAGCTGGCCTGAAGGGTAAAATCAAACAAATGCCCTTCTTACAGGAAGAAAGCTCGGCTGAAAGCTAAATAATAAATGATAGGAGTTGAATTAAATGAGCAGACGCGAGCTACTGGCTTCAAACAGCCCGTTAAATAACACAGGAACATCTCTCACTTCAAACGACAACTCACACAATGCCCCAGACCTGGCTCTCTGCAGGTCCTGCTGCGAGGCCGCCGACCTCAGAAAAGAAGTTTTAAGCCGGCAGCTTTTCTTCGACCAGGTAGCTGAAGCCTGGGAAGAAGAGCACAGAGAAAGCGCGCTTGATTCTAAAATGGCCAGGCTTCTGGAAAGACTAGAACTCAAGCCTGGCCAGGTGGTGCTTGACGCCGGATGCGGTACCGGCCGCCTGGTACCCCTTATCAGCGAGAAAATTGGCCCTGAAGGGAAGCTCATAGCTGTGGATGTTTCTGCCAATATGCTTAAAATCGCCAGACAGAAATTCAACTTCCACAACGTTGTCTTCATCCAGGCAGACGTCTGCGAGCTTGATGCCTCAAAGCTTTTTGACCGGGTCATTTGCCTGTCTCTTTTCCCCCATCTTCCTGACCAAGAAAGCGGCCTGCGCGCTTTTAAAAAATACTTAAAGCCAAACGGGCAGCTCATCATCGCCCATACAGCCAGCCGCGAAGAGGTAAACAGCTATCATGCCCAGCTCCCAGAGCCAATCTGTTACGACCAGCTACCAGAAAGAAATCAGATGATAAATCTTTTGCAAAAGACCGGTTTCAAACTGCTGGAACTTGAAGAAAGCGATGTTTACTTCCTGCGGGCCACACCAGCCTGAGTTTCCGGTTTCTGAGCGGCAATTAGCAGGAGCAAATTTAAAGGAGCCTGACAGGAAAGAAATTAAGCGAAAATGAAGCATGATGTTATTTCCCCTTTTAATCAAGCTTAAAGGCTGGTAAAACTTTTCAGACGTCCTGTTTATTTTTTTAATGTTCAGGTTAACTATCTAAGATAAATCAATTATGCCGATGGAAAAAATAAAGCTCATAGCCTGGAAAATAATTTTCACAAACAGAAGAATAAATGCTATTTTAAAACGTGATAACAACCCCGGATAATTTTAGAAGAAGGCATCTAGATGAAAGATTTAGTTAGCCGGGCCAGTCTCAGACTTGACCCAAGAACCGGGCTGCTGTGTTTTCTGGCCGTGCTGGCTTTTGTGGTGCTGCTTCCGGCAGAGGCCCCTCTCTGGAAATCTGCTGGACTATTTTTCTTGCTGCTTGCGGGTGGGTTTGCCTTTTCCCCTCAGCCGGTTAAATTCCTTAATTTACTCAAAAAGATAGCTCTAATTCTCATCCCTTTTATCTTCTTCCTTCTGATTGTATCCTTGTTATTTTCAAAAGAGCCAGCCAGCCGGGTCTTTTTCTACCTGGCTCAAGTTGGCTTGCGCAGTCTGGTGGTGGTAGCCGCTGACCTGGTCTTTATTCTGAGCCAGAGAACCGAAGACTTGTTGGCT
This sequence comes from Candidatus Aminicenantota bacterium, assembly GCA_014359965.1. Lineage (GTDB taxonomy): Bacteria > Acidobacteriota > Aminicenantia > Aminicenantales > Saccharicenantaceae > Saccharicenans. The sequence goes on along the minus strand of JACIYK010000007.1, from coordinate 15,757 downwards.
GCTATGAACCAGACCAAAGTGCCGGCTGTTTTCATCCAGCTTCTAAATTCTGGCCTTCGCTACTCGAACATATTTACCAGAGAAGCAACCAGTTCCTTCAGGGCAAAACTGGCCCGGGACAGATGTAGACGGCCTTTCTTTGAAAGATTAAAAATTACCGGCTTAATCATAGAAAAAATATTCTGGCGAGCCATAGAGCGCAGCCAGCGCATATATGCGGCTATGCTCTCCAGGGGTTATGACGGCCATTTTTATTTTCATCGACAATTCAGGCTGCGGCTGCTGGATGCAGTTGTGCTGGTGAGTTTTCTGGCCCTACTTTTGGCCCTGACCTTGGTATGAGAAGACAATAAGGAGGAAGACCTTGCCTGGCGCAGAAATCATTGAAGTTAATAACCTGAGCTACCGCTTTCCGGACGGAACTCAAGCACTCCATCAGGTTTCCCTTCGCGTCAGGGAAAAAGAACGGGTGGCGGTCATCGGACCTAACGGAGCCGGGAAATCCACCTTGCTTCTCCTGCTGGATGGGCTGCTTGCTGGAGAAGGTAGGATAAAAATCCTGGGCACAGAAGTCGGGCGGGGCAATCTAACGCACATCAGGTCCAAAGTTGGTCTGGTTTTTCAGGACCCTGACGACCAGCTTTTTATGCCATCTGTGCTGGATGATGTAATCTATGGTCTGTGTGCTAAGATAAAATCTCCTGATCCCGAGGCCATAGAAAAAGCCCGGGAAATTCTTCGCCAGCTAAACGCCGAAGCTCTGCTCAACAGGTCAACTATGAGCCTCAGCCTCGGGGAAAAGAAAAAAGTAGCTCTGGCCGGAGTGCTCATAATGGAACCAGAGGTGCTTCTTCTGGATGAGCCAACTTCTGGACTGGACCCGGCTGCCAGGCGCTGGCTAATAAGTTATCTTTCCGGGTTAAACCGGACGATGATTTTCACCACCCATAATCTTGAGCTGGCCAGCAGACTGGCCCATAGGGTAATTCTGCTTAATGCTGGCCGGGTAGTAGCTGACGGCCCGGCAGCAGAGATTCTCAGCGATGAAAAACTTCTTTTGGACAACGGGCTTTAAAATAGAGATTTATGTAGCCAGAGTTAGCCAGATTTTAGGAATAAACAGAGTTTAAGAATTAGCTTAATCAGTTAGGCCTGACTTTATGGCTGAATAAACCTGCTCAAGCAAAGCAGGAATGTCTTCGGTGGTTTTGCCTGTCACTTCAATCGGCTTGTGAAAAATAACTTTTATCAAACCGGAGTGCGGGAAAAGACGCCCCCTCGGCATCAGTTCAAAAGTGCCCTTGATAGTGATCGGAACAATCGGAGCTCCGGCAGCCAGAGCCAGGAAAAATCCACCGCGCTTAAAATGCTGAAGCTCACCCGTTCGGCTGCGGGTGCCTTCAGGAAAAATCAGGAAAGAATAGCCTTTTTCTCGCATGAGCTGGGCAGCTTCATCAATGCTGCGCTTGCCTCCGCTGGCCCTTTTGCGGTCAACAGGGATGAAGCCGACAAAACGCATGCCCAGTCCGACCACAGGAAGGCGAAAAACACTCTTTTTGAGTATCACCCGGACCAGCTGAGGTATAACATAAAAAAGAAGCGGCCCATCCAGAAAGCTCAGGTGATTGGCCATAAAGACATAGCTGCGGGCGGGGTCCACATTTTCCAGCCCCTGAACTTCAACCTTCAGAGCCAGAATCCGACGGCTGACGCCCATGGCCCACTTGGCAACCCTTAGCAAAGGATCCCGAACGCCGAGCGGCCAGCATACCAGCAGCACCGGGGTCAACAAGACCACCAGCACCACGTAAAAAATCACCAGAATTATCGTCCGTACGACCGCCATCGCCCTAAAATTTTACCACATATAGTCAAAACTATTTACTGATGACTTAAAAGTATTGATTTTGATCGCTACTTCACTGTTTTGCTTTCAATATACTTAAATGCTATATTAAAAATACACTATGTCTTTAAAGGCCGCAATTAAGACTTTAAGGCCCCAGCAATGGGTAAAAAACCTGTTTGTTTTTGCACCTCTTCTATTTTCAGTAAAGCTTTTTGACTTTTCTTCAATAATCTCTGCTTTCAAGGCTTTTTTTAGCTTTTGTTTTATATCTGGAGCCCTTTATACTCTAAACGACCTTTTTGATATAAATGAAGACCGCCTTCATCCTGTCAAGTGTCATCGTCCTCTTGCCTCTGGCGGCCTAACTAAGGCCGCAGCAGTTGTCATTATAATCATAGCAACATCCGCAAGCCTTGTTCTGGCTCTATCATTGAACAAATTATTTTTGTTTATAATTCTCGGTTACCTTCTACTCCAAGTTCTGTATTCTTCCTGGCTTAAGCACGTGGTTATTCTGGATATTTTTGTAGTGGCTACTGGATTTTTGCTTCGGGTGATTGCTGGTGCTGTAGCCATTAAAGTAGAGATTTCCTCCTGGATTTTGATCTGCACCATCCTTCTGGCTCTCTTTCTGAGCATGACTAAAAGGCGGCATGAATATTTTTTGCTTCCTGGTAATGCTCCTGCTCATCGGCCGATTCTTAAAGAATATAATCCCTATCTCCTGGACCAGATGATATCTGTGGTGACTGCTTCTACGCTCATCGCTTATTGCCTTTATACCGTTTCTGAAGAAACGGTAGCCAAATTCCATACCCGTAATCTTATCTTAACCACACCCTTTGTTCTTTACGGTATTTTTCGCTATCTATATTTAGTTCATCAGAAGAATCAGGGAAGCACGCCAGAAGAGCTGGTCCTTAAAGATAAACCCTTATTCGCCGATATAATTTTATGGTTAATCTCGGTAGGCTTGATTTTATACCTGAAATGAATCAAATCTAATTTATGGAGAAGATAATGTCCAGACCGAAAGTAGCTGTTTTAAAAACTTCACCAGAAACAGTACTCGAAGATTATTCCAAGCTGATGCATCTGGCTGAATACCAGACTTACCTCCCCAAGGATAAAGAAATTGCTTTGAAAATAAATATTTCCTGGCATTATTATTATCCGGCCTGCTCTACTCCACCGTGGCAGTTAGAAGGGGTGATTAAAACACTCCTTGACGACGGTTATCCAAAAGAAAATCTTTACGCCTGCCATAACCGAACAGTAGTTGTCTCAGCCAAGAGAGGCGAGCGCAATAACAAACACTTACCGGTCGTCCAGAAGTACGGCCTTAGAAACATTCACCTTTATGAAAACGAAGAGTGGGTTCGTTATGAGCCCAAAGGCCAGATTCGCGTTCTCTATGATATTTTTCCCGATGGAATCAAGATTCCGAAGCGCTTTATCGGAAGCAGTATTATCCACCTACCCACTATGAAAACACATGTTTTTACTACAATGACTGGCGCCATGAAAAATGCCTTTGGTGGGCTGCTGAATGAAAAGCGCCATTACACTCATTCGGTTATTCATGAAACTCTCGTTGACCTGTTAACCATTCAGAAGGAAATTCATTCTGGAATCTTTGCCGTTATGGACGGCACAATTGCAGGAGATGGGCCTGGCCCAAGATGTATGGTTCCTCATATCAAAAACTATATTCTGGCTTCAGCTGATCAGGTGGCTATTGATGCTGTAGCTGCTAAGATGATGGGATTTGAGCCGATGGAGCTTAAATTTATCCGCTTGGCCCATGAGGCCGGGCTAGGTTGCGGTGACGTTAAGGAAATAGAAATTGTAGGTGAAGACATCTCTGAAGTAAATTTTCATTTTCAAAAAGATAAAAATACTCTGGCCAGTCGTGGGCAAAAGCTTATTTACTGGGGACCGCTCAAACCCTTGGAGAAACTTCTTCTGCGCTCTTTCTTAACCCCTTGGTCATATGTAGCTTCGGTTATTTTCCACGATTATCTATGGCATCCATTTATCGGACGGCGCAGAACAAAAAAAATCCTCCAGACCGAATGGGGAAAATTATTCAAGCAATATTAAGTATTATATAGATTGAATTGTGGGCTATTATACGGAGTAGATCAGCCTACAAATTACATGAACTATATTTCATATATTAATAACGCTACAAACATGCCTATACCAGATAGTTTTGTTTACGATTTTCGCCGGGCTTATCCCTTTTTTTTTCTCTTTACTGATTTTCCTCTATTAACTACGAAAAATTAACTTTTATCTTATCTTATTCAAGATAACCTCTTCCGACCTTTCTTCTAAAAATAAAAAAAGTCCATAATATTAAAATTCCCAAGAGAGATATTAAGCTCAAAACAGATCCAACAATAAAGCTATCGGGACAATATTTTAATATAATCTCGTGCTCGCCGGCAGGAACCATGATGCCCTTAGAAAAAAGGTTAGCTTCAAAAACAGCAGATTTTTTACCATCTATCCAAGCTTTCCAGCCTTTAGCCCAGTTAAATGGGAAAACTACTATCCCATCTTTATCCAGGTTAGTTCTATAACGGCCAAAGCCGGATTTTTCTTCCATGACATCGACAAAATAATTGCCAATGACGAAGTTATCTTTAACACCAGCGGCTTTTATCAGCTTCCCCTCACGTATAATTGTTTCTGGAATTTTTATGGTCTTATCCACCAACACTTCTGTTTGTGGATCAAAATCGGGACTTATAAAAATCTTCAGTTTCTGGTCAAGCCCGTCAGCCTGGATGGTCTTAAAAACTACAATAGGTTTGGCCGGCTTATCTGATATTTTCTCAATATATAGATTATACCCTTCAACAACAATTTTACGGGCAGACTCAGGGAAAAACATCGGATGGTTCCCAACATGGTACTGGCATCCGACATATCTCAATATTTTTAATCTGCCGTCTAAGTTTAAACTTTTTATTCTTTTCATTATCCTTTTTTGATAGATAGGATAAGTGTCCATGAAATCATTATTTAATACATAATTAACGTTATAAGGTAAAGCAGAAAAAGGAAAAAGTGACTGCCAATAAAATGATATTATTCTGAACTTTTCAATCTCTTCTTTAGGCTTGACAAAAGGCGGCATATCATCTCTGTAAATCATTGTGGGGGTATTAATCTCATTTAAGATTGATGGAGGAGAAAAATATGCCTCATCTACGGTGGGATTGATGCAGCGGTTATGATAAATCGGGTCCAGCAAACACAGAATAAGCAAAATCGTAAGCAAAAAGTCTCGTCTTTTTTTTATTCTAACTAATAAGTTGAAAACAATAGCATAAACAACAAATATAATAATCCCGAATAGGATCGAGTTAGAAAGTTGATCTTCCAAGCTGGGCTTGTCTATAACAAAAAGTTGACTGAGAGCCTGGATAATATATACCTTAAAAAGCAAATACATGAATAAAAAAAATACCGAGATCACCGTAAAATTCTTCTTAAAAGTATCATGAGGAGGAGACTCTTTCAGTTTATCTAAACTGAAACCAGCCATCAAACAAAGAAGGAAAATTGTGCCGATAAAAAACTTCACTGGATATCTGATTGAAGAAATAAAAGGCACATTCTGATAAATTATGAAAAGGGGCGAATATTTGCCACAGGACATCAAAAAAAATAGTATCACCATTACTCCCCAAATTTTTATTTTTTTATCTTTCCAATAAAATAAGGCCAAAAAGAAAAGTATCAAAGCTCCAAAACCTATATACAGGCTGTAATAAAGTGGATATCCCCTATCAAAAAGATGCCCACCCCAAAAATCATTATGCCCGGGCTGGCGATCATTACCTAAAATATGAGGGAAAATCATTTCTGGAAGTTGAATCAATTCTAATGGCCACAATTCAGTTCCAGACAAACGTTCAGTTTGGGTCAGCATTTCAAAAGAAGGAAGAAGCTGAGCAGCTGTAATTAAACAGGCTAAAAGAACTGCCAAACCTAGTTTTAATATATGGTCCTTAAAATGCTTATAATCAAAAAAAGCCTGCCCAAGAGCTAGTATGCCGGTGATTATGATAAATTCCGGCGCGCCAGACAGAATCAAAAGCACCCAGGTAAGTATATACAGTAAAAATACTGATGATTTTATAGGTCGGTTTAATCTTTGTAAATAAAGAGCCCACATCATCCAGGCTATGGCTGCTATATGATTATAAAATTCAAAGGAAGAAAGATACATTCCGCTGAAAAAGAAAAGACTACTGCTCAAAAAGGAAGCTTTCCTGGAAAAGCCATAAGATTTCCCTAAAAGATACATCCCCAGCCAGCCAATTATCGGATGAATCAAGTAATGAATCCTGAAAGCCACGAAAAAAGGAAAAAATAAATAAACAAGAGTTGTAGGATAAAAGATGGCTATTTTGGGGTTGGCCAGAAAGGGCTGTCCATTACCGTGAGAATCAGTCCATAAAGCAAAATTTCCTTCTTTAAGCAGTTGAACAGCATGCATTCTAACCGGAGTTTCTAGTAGGGTGGAATCTCGCTCATAAAAGGTTTCCGCCTTAAAGAAGAAGCTATGAAATAGGGTTAGAAATATTATCAAAAATACGCCGAAATAGAACCAATCTTCTCTCTTGAATTCAACCGTCATTCTGTCAGCTTTGCCATTGCATTAAACATATTTTAGGGAATAATAAAAATTCGACAAGAAAAAATCAAGCTATAGGCTTTATAATCTAAAGTTCAAATATTAGAGAAAAAAGTACCCCTATTTTATGGAATAGAAAATACGCTCTAGGATCATAAAAACCTGCCTTTATAAAATAAAATCGGAAAATGCAAAATAAACCAAACGAAATAATCATCCTCTTATGTAATTATTTTGCTTATAAATCGCCAAAAAATGATAATCATCTTTTTTACTATTAATTTTCAATTGAGAAAATGTTGATAGTGCCAATATAAATTAGGCCGTTCTCATCCTCTTCAAATCCCTGCCCTTCCGGCTTGAGATAAGTTGCCCTTCTTTTGTCTTTGACTCCGAGATATAATCTGGCAATGCCTTCAAGCCAATTATCTGGAACTCTCACAAAGCCCTCAACAGAAGAATATTCTCCAGGCTTAAGACCCTCCAGAGATACTTTTGGAGATAATGATTGAACATGAACTCCCTTGCTTTGTTCTGATTTAAGCACGGCAATAATATCAATCGATTTTCTGATCTCTTCCTCGCATCTAATGCCCACTTTAAAATAAAAAGTCCGGCCTGATTTAATCTTCTCAGGAAATGAGCTGTACCCATAAAAGCTAATCAGTCCGCCAAATGAAGCAGTTAACCTGTAAGGGAAATCTTCTGCTCCAGAAAATTTGTATCTTTTTTTGCCTCTTTTTCCTATTGCTGATATTGAGCCGCTATTATCTTAAAAAATCTTTCTGATCTTTTTTTATAAACTTCTATTCCTTGAATTTTTTGGTAGCCGATAGAATAAAGGTTGTTTGCGTCGTCAGGATCATTTAGATTATCCTATATTTTGGGCTTTTGGCTCCAAGAGGGGAAAATGAATTTATATTTGCCTTTCCTGTAAGCAAAGACTCTTGATTTTGACCACCCAGTATAGAAAAATTCTCTTTCTTTATCTGGCGGAGTAATAAGGCTCTTTCCCAGAAACTCGCCTTCTACCACCTTAAGTCCGATTAAATCACAGATTGTGGGAGCTATATCAAAGATCGACCGAAATCCCTCTTTCCTCCTGGACTCATTATATAAGGCGGGTGCATATATTATTCCAGGAACTCTTAGACCTTCTTCCCAAAGGATGTAGTTGTGCTGGTTCAGGCCATGTTCACCGAACGCCTCCCCATGATCACCGAGAATAATAAATATGGTCTTATCCAATAAGTTGCGCTTTTTAAATTCCTCAAATACTTTTCTTATAAAATAATCTGTATATCTAACAGCATTAAGATAACGATTCTGGCTTTCATTATTGACCCCGAAATCCTTAGCTGGAAAATCAGGCGGGTAACCATATTCATGATGAGTGCTTAAAGTTAGATAAGTCAGAAAGAACGGCTGGTTCTTATTCTCATCAACCCAATCCATAATGGGTTTCAACATCATCATTTTTATGTCTTCATATGGATTCTGGAAAAAATTATGAAGATACTCGCGATTTATACCAAAACCTGTGATTTTGAAGAGAATAGCCTGGGCCATTAAAGAAAGCGAATAGATAAAACCTAACACGGCATAGGCAATGGATGTCCACCGAAAAGATTGGTGGTGAAAAATATAAGATAGAAAGATGAGTAAAAAGATAACAGATAGAATTAAGCTCGCTTCCTTGCCTGAGACTTTGATAACATCGAATAATTCCTCATAAGAACCAGCCTGATTTAGCATAAAACCCTTTATTAATAGAGTTTCAAGCAGAAGGAAAAATGATATAAGAATAACTGAAGAAGCAAATTTTATTGAAAGCCGATTCAAAATATATTGATAAGTAATTAAACCCTTTTCTTTTTGGATTTCCATATTTAGTGATTTGGCTCGATTAAATCATATTTAACCAACTTTTATCTTATCTAAACCGTCAATCTTTCAATCTTAGGAATCTTACCGAGCTTTAAACAACTTATTATTATTTGACCTACCTGTTTAACACTAATATTCTTCCTCCTTCATATATCAGCTTCATCCTAAGCTGATCAAGTTTCGTCTTTTCGTTCTAAAAGCAGAATAAAAAAAGGGCGGCCGAGACCGCCCTTAAATCAGGCTTTAAAAAAATCCCTTATTAGCCTTCGGTGGGGGTGCTGGTGCTGGTGCTCGTAGTAGCAGCGGCCGTGCGAGGTCCGATCACTATACTACCGTTCCAGTTGACAATTTCATAATTAAAATCTGACATTCTTGTTACTTCATAAAGTCCAGATGATGGATCCGTAGGGTTATAATCGGTATAATCGTTAGTGGCTGTATTACGCCCAGATGATGCCACAATGAATTCGTCGTCGGCAGGGCTAGAAACGGTCAATCCAAATGCTGAAGCTCCGGTAGCATTGGTTCCAGTATATACATAGAAAGCATGTCCCCACTGATCGTTAATCGGAAAAACCTTCAAATAAAATCCTTGAAGCGCAGAAACTAAGGTATCTCCCGTAGCTTGAAGCTGCCCCTGATGAACTGTACCGCCAGTAAATCCACCTTTGTCAGTAACATAATCCATCAAGCCGGTAGCAATAGTGTTGATGTCCTTGATGGTGCCCTTCTGTTTGGCCTTCTGCAGGGCGCTCATGGCGTTGGGGATAAGCAGGGCGGCCAGAATACCAATGATGGCCACGACGATGAGCATTTCGATAAGAGTGAATCCTCTCATCTTTTTTAACATTTTAAACCTCCTTATTCTCGCCGACTATCCGCCGGCCGAGATGTTTTTTTCTTTCGCTTATTATACAGCAAATACCGTGCCAGGTCTAACTAATTTTTTAAATTATTGATAATTAAAGAAATACAATAACTTAGCGCTTCTGATTTATCACCCCAGTGACAATTCATGTCACCAATCGTTGCCAAATTTTGACGCTTTTGTCCCGCTTTTAACATTCCGGTCGCCCTCATCTTCTTCCATTCTCCACTTCTTCAACCCAACTCTCTTCTTTTATTTTTGATTTCAACCCATATTTTTCTATCAGGTAACGTAGGGTGCGGTAGCTCACGCCCAGCATGGGTGCAGCCCTTTTCAGCCGCCCCCCGCTTTTCTCCAGTGCCTTCAGGATATATTTCTTGGCTATTTCATCAAGGTGGTCGTTAAGATTAAAGCCCGGCGTAAGCTCAATCCTGAATTCTTCTTTTTTTACTATGCCCAGCATCTCCGGTGGCAAGCAAGCCGTGGTAATGGTTTCCCGGTCTTCAATGGCTACGATGCGCTCAATCACGTTTTCCAGCTCCCTGATATTCCCAGGCCAGGGATAGGTTTCAAAAATACCTATCACTTCCGGGGCTATCCTCTTCATCTTCTTGCCCATCTGCTTACAATATTTCTGTAGGAAGTGCTGCACCAGAAGCGGGATGTCTTCTACTCTTTTCCTGAGAGGCGGCATCTCAAAAGAAATAACGTTCAGCCGGTAATAAAGGTCTTCGCGAAACTTGCCTTCTTCAATCCTCTTTTTCAAATCCTGATTGGTGGCGGCAATGACCCGCACATCAACTGGAATTTCTTCTGTTCCGCCCACTCTCCTTATTTTCTTTTCCTGAAGAGCCCGCAACAACTTAACCTGGAGCCAGGGGGACATCTCAGCTATCTCATCCAGAAAAAGCGTGCCCTTGCTGGCCACTTCAAACATGCCTTTCTTTTCAGATACAGCCCCGGTAAAGGCTCCCTTAGCATGGCCTAAAAGTTCGCTTTCCAGAAGGTTCTCAGGCAGAGCCGCACAGTTTATGGTCACAAAAGGTTTACCCTTGCGCCGGCTTAAGTTATGAATGGCCCGGGCCGCCAGCTCTTTGCCTGTTCCGCTTTCACCAGTGATTAAAACAGTGGAATCAGTTCCGGCCACTTTTTCAATCATTTCATAAATCTCTCGCATCACCCGGCTTTTGCCGATCATATCTTCAAACCTGAACTTTTCCTCAAGGTCCTTCTTCAAGAGAATGTTTTCCATTTCCAGGTGCTTGCGCTCCAGCCCCCGTGCCACCAGAATCTTCAGCTCTTCCACATCAAAAGGCTTGACGATATAATCCAGGGCTCCGACCTTCAGGGCTTCTACTGCCTGCTGGATGCTGCCGTAGGCCGTGATAACTATGACCGGCACTTCTGGCTTATTCTCCTTTACGTAGCGTAGTATCTCCATGCCACTGATGTGCGGCATGCGGATATCGGTAATGACCAGGTCAACGCTATTGTCGTTAAGAATTTCCAGGGCCTCGCTGCCTGAGGTAGCGGTTTTAACCTCGTATCCTTCCTTTTTAAACACCACTTCCAGAACTTCTAGTAAACTTTTTTCGTCATCAATGATTAATAAAGTATCCATGGCGAACTTCCTTTTCCTTCTATTTTTAATGACAAATGCTTCCCTGACACATTAATTTGCCCTTCCTGTGATTCCATTTCATTTATCTAAATCTAACTTTTTTCCTTCTAATTCAGTCTTTATCTCCTTTTTACTTCCTGGCTGCCTGTAAAGGCAGGGTGATGATAATCTCTGTGCCCTGCCACTTTTCAGAATTTACCTGAATAGAACCCTCATAATCTTCAATCAGCTTTTTCACTGTGGCCAGCCCTAGCCCGCGCCCTTCACCAAACCCAGAATAAAAAGGCACAAATAGGTTTTCCTTATCTTTCTCGCTCAGGCCCACGCCCGTATCCTTAACCACAATCTTCAGTCCTTCGCGGCGCGAATTAAAGAAATTCAGGGTAATCTTCCCACCATCAGGCATAGCTTTAATGGCATTCTTGATTAAGTTCCAGAAAATCTGCTTGAAATGGTTGGGGTTTCCGTAATAGGTCACCCGCCGCATCAGGAAATTCCCTTCTACTTTGATTTTTTCGCTGTCCAGGTCGCCCGCTGAGCGGAGCATTTCAATCGTTTCATTGAGTAGCTGGCCCAGGTCAACTTCGCTGAAAATCTTTTTGGTGGGGCTGGCAAAATCAAGGAACTGCTCCAAAAGCTGGGAGACGCGGGTTGATTCCTTGATGATTACATCCATCAACCGGGCTTTTTCTGGGTCCTGCTGCTCTTCTTTGCGCAGCACTTGAACGGCCCCGGAAATAGCTGCCAGCGGATTACGAATTTCGTGAGCCAGGGAAGCCGAAACCCGGCCAGCTTCCGCCAGCCTTTCCCGCAGGATGATTTCTTTCTGCGCCTTTTCCAGCTCCTGCCGGGCACGACGCAAATTCTTGGAAAGGTAACTCATAAAAAAAGCCACGGCGAAGAATACCGACCAGGCCAGTATCAGGTTAAACAACACAGAACCAAAATCCTGACGGCTGGCATGCTGAGGATTAAAATAAGGGATTAACCCAAAATAAGTGCCATCCACCAGAAACCCAAAAAGCACAGCGGCCAGGGCCGCAGCAAAATATGCTGCCCTTTCCGAGATAACCAGACTGGCAGCAATGATGGCAAAAATGTACAGAAAGTAAGTGGAAGTCCTCGTCCCCCCGGAGATGTAAACCATAAGCGTTATCAACAGCAGGTCAATAATTAACTGTAAATAGGCCTGCGCCAGAAGGTTTTTTCCCCAGAGATAAAGAAAAAAATAGATGAGCGAAAGGACATAAAAAGCGGTAATAGCCAGAAGAAAAATTAAGGGGAAATCCGCACCGGTGGAATAATTGATAATGATGGTAGCAATAAAAAGGGAAGTAATAATGATGAGCCTGAAGATGATGTAGCGCAGCAGGTCTTTTTTATTGATGTTATCTTTCATGTTTCTTTCATTGACTCATTTTTTGCTTACAAGTGTTTCCAGTTTCAGTTCATTCCTTTGTGAAAAATTTCTTTAGCTTAGACATACGCCTTTTTTTATAATTTTACCTTTTGAGAAATACTTCTACTCTTTATCATCTCCTCAGCCATTGCAAACTCTTTTAACCGGCTTGCTTTCTTTAAAGCTTCATAGGAAAAAGTTAAATATCTAATCTCCTTTTTTTCTTTTCTTCTTTTCCAGCTTTTATTTTTATTATTTAAATTCTTCTATTTTTAAAACTGATTTTTGCTTTTAATCTTTTTTACTGGAACCTGTGGCTTCATGCCGTTTATTCCATATAGCTAATAAATTTAAACCTGCTAACTCTCGAGGTCTTCCCTTCCTTAAAATTGCTGAATCAGGTTAAAGAGAGGCAAGTACATAGAAATAACCAGACCGCCGACTATGCCACCGACAAAAATCAACACCAGAGGCTCAAGGGCAGAAAGTAAGGCGCTGACAGCGTTATCCACTTCATCATCAAAGAAAGCAGCCAGTTTGCTCAGCATTTCATCAAGGGTTCCAGTTGATTCTCCCACGTTAACCATCTGCACCATCATCGTAGGGAATTGCCCCTGACCCGCTTCCTTTAGGGCATCATTCAAACTTTTGCCTTCAGCCACCAGCTGTCTGGCGTTCATAATCTGCCGCTCAATAATCACATTGCCAGTGGTAGTGGACGCGATGCGCAAGCTTTCCAGCATGGGAACACCGCCAGAAATCAGAGTGCTCAGTGTCCTGGTAAAACGAGACAAGGCTATTTTCTTCATCAGGTTACCCATAATGGGGATTTTAAGTATGGTGCGGTCCACGCTTTCTCGCCCAACGGGAGTCTTTTTCCAGCGGTTAAAAACAAAGACCAGGGCCACCAGGCCAAGAAAAATGAAAAAGATAAAATTCTGGACAAATCTGCTCAAGGCCAGAACAAATGCCGTTATAGCCGGAAGTTGCGCACCCAATTCCTGGTAGATACCGCCAAAGACCGGGATTACCTTCCACAACATAAAAATGGCCACCACGATAGCAAAGATAATAATAGCCGAGGGATAAATCATAGCCTGTTTGACCTTGGCTCTCAACTTGATCATATTTTCCTGGTATTCAGCCAGCCGCCGCAGCATGATGTCCAGCGAACCGCTCTGTTCACCTGAGGCCACCAGGTTGCAATACAGTTCGTCAAAAACCTTGGGATGTTTGCGCAACGCCTGGTTGAAGGCTGACCCGGCTTCTACGTCTTCTTTCACCTCTGTAATCACGCGGTTGAAATATTTATTCTTCTGCTGCTCAGCCAGCAGCCCCAGGCTCTGGATCAAAGGCAGTTCGGCATCTATCAAAACAGAAAGCTGGCGGCTGAAAACAGCCAGTTCTTTAAGCCCGACCTTTTCCCGCTTCAGAAACGGAATGGACGGCATGGCCCTCTTGGGCTTTATGCTGATAATGGCGATCTGGTCACGCTGTAGAGCTCTGGTCAATGCTTCAATGGATTCTGCTACCCGCTCTCCGCCAACCACATCTCCATAACGATTTTTGCCCTTCCAGATATAAACAGGCATTTTTTTTCTCCTTAAATAGCTTTATATCTCAAAGCCAGATGGCAATAGCCTTTTCATTTTCCTCAATACGATCCGGAGCCTTTTTTCCCCATGGTTCCTTCATGCCGCTGAATTATATCAATCAGCTCTTCCGGGTTAGAAGTTACGGACATGGCCGTATCCAGGGTAATCAAGCGGCGGAAATACAAACTGGCCAGACTTTGGTTCATGGTCTGCATACCGAACTTTTCTTGACCCATCTGCATGGCTGAGTAGATCTGGTGAATTTTATTTTCGCGGATAAGGTTTCTGATGGCCGGGTTAGGAATAAGGATTTCCATGGCCAGCACTCGGCCTTTGCCGTCTGCCCTGGGAAGAAGAGCCTGGGTCAAGACCGCTTCCAGAATCATTGATAGAGTAACTCTCACCTGCGCCTGGTACTGGCTGGGAAAGATGTCAATGATACGAGAAATTGATTCGCAGGCCGAATTAGTATGCAGCGTAGAAAAAGTTAAATGCCCAGTCTCAGCCACTCGCATGGTAGCTTCTACTGTTTCCAGGTCACGCATTTCGCCGACAAAAACCACATCTGGGTCTTCACGAAGGACCGACCTCAAGGCATTGGCATAAGATAGAGTATCAGTAAAAAGTTCGCGCTGGTTTATGATAGCTCTTTTGGGAGTGAAGTAATATTCAATCGGGTCCTCAACGGTAACAATATGTACATCCCGTTCGTGGTTAATGTGGTCAAGCATACAGGCAATGGTTGTGGACTTGCCGCAACCTGTCGGACCGGTAACCAGAATAAGACCTCGAGGCAGGTAGCAGAGCTGGGCCACCCGCTGTGGAATACCCAGCTGGGCAAAACTCCACATCTGAGGCAAGAAACGCCGGAAAGCAGCGGCCACCGAACCTTTCTGACGAAAAACATTTACCCGGAAACGTCCCAGATCCTTCATGCCAAAGGACAGGTCTAACTCCATCTTTTCTTCAAAGATTTTTTTCTGCTTATCGTTCAGGATACTGTAGATAAGTTCTTGGGTTTCAGCCGGAGTGAGTGGTGGGTGGTCGATGTTTTTGAGTCGGCCATGCACCCGTATCCTCGGTGGCACGTAGGCGGTAATGTGCAGGTCACTGGCCTCCTCCTCCACGGCAATCTTTAAAAGTTCCACAAGCGGTTTTGCCATTTATACCTCCTAATCCCAATCTCTTACTGTTTCTCTCAGTACTTCCTCAACCGAGGTAATGCCATTTTTAATTTTAATCAGACCACTGCGGCGCAAAGTAATCATGCCGTTTTCAATGGCTTTCTTCTTAATCTCCCGAGTGGTAGCCCGGTTGAGGATCATTTCTTTTATTTCATCAGTTATTTTCATTACCTCAAAAAGAGCAATACGGCCTTTATAACCAGTATTATTGCAGGCTTCGCAGCCTTTAGCTTTAAAAACATGCAGGTTATCCACCTCGTCTTCCCTGAAACCCATATCCAGCAAAGCCCGGCGCGGCAGCTCATGAGGTTCGCAGCATTTTTTGCAAAGCCTCCTGACCAACCTCTGAGCTACAATCAGCACCACTGAGTCGGCAATCAAAAACGGTTCAACATTCATGTTGATCAAACGGCTGATAGTGCTCGGTGCATCGTTGGTGTGCACAGTGGAGAAAACCAGGTGACCAGTTAAAGCAGCTTTGATGGCTATGTCGATGGTTTCATAGTCACGGATTTCACCAACCAGCATGATGTCCGGGTCCTGGCGTAGAAAAGAACGCAACGCCGCGGCAAAGGTCAAGCCTATCTCTTCTTTTATCTGAACTTGGTTGATGCCCGGGATGTAAAATTCCACCGGGTCCTCAGCCGTCATGATGTTAACATCTGGCGTATTTAAATTGGAAATAACTGAATAGAGGGTA
>JACIYK010000069.1:4786-11260 GCA_014359965.1 Candidatus Aminicenantota bacterium | reverse complement strand
CTATTAGAGATAAAATCTTTATCTATATTAATTAAGGAGAGCTACATGAGAAAAAGAATGGTTATGGTTCTTATGCTGGTCATGGCTCTGTTTTCTGGACTCCTGGCTCAGCCCCAGGAAAAATTGCCCAGAACCTTTCTTCCTTTGAGTATCCTCCAGGAAATCATCAACGAGTCTTCTGGTGAGCTGGCTTTGCAGAATGAGATATACTTGACGGGAGTAAACCGCAACCGTAAAGCAGAAGAATACCGCACTGGTTATTTTGAAACCAGGTTCATCCTGGAGAAATTAAAAGAGTACGGGTTTGATGAAGCCGAGATTGTTGATTTACCCGTACGCAGTGAGAAAACCTGGGATGCCGAAGAAGCTGAACTTTGGATAATTGAACCGGTGAAGAAAAAGATTGCTGACCTTAAAGAAATACCGGCCAGTCTGTGTTCAGGCAGCTCTTCAACCGAAGTTACAGCCGAACTGGTTGATGTAGGTCCTGGCTACAGCGAGGAACATTACCAAGGTAAAGACCTGAATGGCAAAATAGCTCTTGTGTATGGAGCGCCAGAAGCAGCCCGTCGTCTGGCCGTGGAAAAGTACGGAGCCGTTGGTCTGATCGGCTGCTCTTCCAGCCATCCGGAGTTTGACCGCGACCAGATTGGCTGGAATTCCATCAGGGCCGGGGAAAAAGATAAACCAACTTTTGCTTTCATGGTCTCAGAAAGAACCTATTTTGACCTGAAAATGGCTCTGGAAAGAAAGACCAAAATAGTGGTCAGAGCCAGGGTTAAGACCCAGATGGTTCCTTATAAAGAAGAAATGGCCGTTGGTTTAATCCGCGGAAAAGAAAAACCGGAGCAGGAACTGGTGCTTACCGCTCATCTTTTTGAAGGCTTTGCCAAGCAGGGAGCTAATGACGATGCCTCTGGCTGTGTGGCCATTTTGGAAGCCGGCCGGGTTTTAAAGAAACTCATGACCGAAGGTAAGATTCCCGCTCTTAAACGCTCGGTTCGCTTCCTTTTTGTCCCGGAAATTTCTGGCACCCGGGCCTACATTGATAAACATCCGGAAATTGCTAAGCGATTTTTTGCTAACATAAACGAGGATATGGTGGGTGAAGCTTTGGTGAAAAACCTGAGTGCTTTTCGCCTGGAAACAACACCTTACTCCCTGCCGACCTATCTCAACGATGTAGTGGCTTCTTTTGTAGAATGGATGGGTGCCAGTCAGAGAATTGCTCAGGACCGGGGCTGGAAAGAGTACGCAGTGCTGTCACCGGCTGGCAGCCGTGATCCATTTTACTACACCATAGATCGCTTTTCGGGCGGTAGTGACCACATTGTTTTTATAGACGGTTCGGTAAGGATTCCAGCAGTGATGTTCATCTGCTGGCCTGACATGTGGTACCACACCAGCGGCGACCTGCCTGATAAATCAGATTCCACCCAGCTAAAAAGAGTGGTGACTCTCACGGTAGCCTCGGCTCTTTTCCTGGCTAACGCCGGACCTGAGGAAGCCAAAGCTATATTGAATGAAGTGGCCAGCCGGGGGCTACAAAGAATCGGTAAAGAAAAAGGCCGGGCAGAAGCCATGATTCAAGAAGCTGGGGCAAAAGACCTTTATGTCGCCAGGAAAGAAGCAGTGAACATCATAAATGAAGCTTTCCGGCGGGAAAAAGAAGCTCTGAGTTCGGCGGAATTTTTTGCCCCAGGGAATAAGGAATTTAAAGCTGCTATGAAAGCTAAACAGGCAAGCCTGGATACTTTTAAAGAGGCTTGTTTAAAAGAGCTAGAAGTGGTTTACCGGCAGGCCTGCGCGGCGAGAAAAGTTAAGCCAGAGAAGCTCAGTTTGACACCTGAGGAAATTAGACTGAGCAAGGTTGTTCCCGTAAGAAAGCCCATGGGAGGAGATACAAACCCCTGGATGGTCATGATGAAGTTGAGACAGATGAACCTGCAGGTGGCTCTGCCCGTTTACCGCGCCGAGTTTGAATTGAGAAATTTCATAGACGGCAGGCGTTCCATTCTGGATATCAGAAACGCTGCCTCAGCTGAGTATGAACCACTCCCACTCCTGGATGTAGAGAAATATTTTCAGGCTCTGGAAAAAGTCGGTTTGGTTGAATTAAAGAAAAAATAGAATTTTGAAACAACTGATTAAAGTCTGTTAGAAGAAGATGAGGCCCTGTCCTAAGACGGGGCCTTTTTTTATTTCAAGATATCAATTTTTTTATGCCGGGCTTATTTAAATAAAGAAGGTTTCTAGTTGGGATATTGCCTGGGAAAATAAATTTTCTCTCCTTTAAGCAGCGTTTTTTTGTTTTTCTTTATTTTCTGGTGGCGGTTAAATGGAAATTCTAAGCCAGGTAGAGCTTTATTCAGGCCTTAACTTAGCTATACCAACTCCATTATTTTAACTATGACTTGTTTCGATTCTGGCTAATTGTCAAAAGCAGAAATTTAAATTCAGCGCTTCTAAAGAAACACTTAATTTTACGGTTATTTATTCAGCCCAAAGATTTGACTTAGAGTCGTGATGAGGTCCAAGTTCTTTTCCACTTCTATCAAGGGAATGTTATGGCTTCTGGCTATCTGGGTAAAACGGCCGTCGGCATTGCCTTCCTTGTTTATCAGCAGGATGTTAGCCTTAGGAGCCACAGCATCAATGCTCTGTTCATCAGTGGTATCGCCAGCTGCCGCTCCCTGAGCCCTTCTTTTCATTCCTTCAACATGGGCTCCGATAATGGTCAGTCCCTGGTTTCTGGCCTCCTGAATAAGGGCATTTACTCTTTTTATTTCATCATCAATAGAAATACCGGCCGCACCCATGCCTTTAAGACTGGCGCCCATGACAATGATGACAGAACCAAAAGGCTGTCCGGTTTCTTTCTTCTTTTGCAGGTCAGCGGCCGTGGCCAGAGGTATTAGTTCAAAGTCAACGCCTAATTTTTGCAGCATCACTTTGATGAGGGCCGGGCCAGGGCTCTGGCCGCAAGAAGTTAAAAGCACTGGTGGCTTGGCTGATGGCTGATTCTGAGCTTCGGCCAGGTTTATCAGGAAGAAAAAAATAATTAGGGCCAGAAAAAACGGACTTGCTTTTTTCATCTTAAGCTCCTTCTATATTTATGAACTAAAGAATAAAGTTTATTTCAGCGGCCAGATAAAATCAAATGCTGAAAAATCTCATCAGAGTCCGAGGAGTTTTTTTAAGCTCAGGGCGTTAAAAACTGCATGGGCCCGGTAATCATTGTTAAAATAAACATAGCATTCTTCTGCTTTGAGGTTCTTTATTTTTTCGCTCCAGTCCAGAAGTTCTTCGTCAGTATACCTGTAACGGTAGCCTCCGGTCAGCCCGTGAAAACGGAAATAGGCCCTGTTGGAAGTGACCACTACCTCAGCTGGAACCCTGGCCGAGGAGACAACGCAGAAACTTACTCCATGTTTAGCGAGCAGGTCGTATACTTTATTTTCATACCAGCTCGGATGCCGGAATTCAACCACGTGCTTGAAACCAAGTGGCAGGCTGGAGAGGAAAGCCTGAAGCAGCTCAAGGTCAAGGGTCAGAGATGGGGGGAGCTGGTAGAGAAGGCAGCCTGATTTGTTCTTTAGCTGGCGGGCGAGGAAGGCCAGATGTTCCAGGTCATGCTCCACGTTTTTTAGTTTCTTAAGATGGGTAATCTGACGGCTGGCTTTCAGGGTAAACTGAAAATCTTCCGGCACCCTGGCCACCCAACCTTTCAGAATTTCTGGTTTGGGAGAGCGGTAAAAGGTCATGTTGATTTCTACCGTAGAAAAATGGCCGGCGTAATACTCCAGCCAGTCTGCCGGCTTAAGCTCCGGCGGGTAAAAAAGACGGCGCCAGCCTGGATAACTCCATCCCGAAGTTCCGATTAATATCTTCATCTTTGTTTTAATATATTCAATATTACTAAAGAAGGCAAATCTGTTTTTTTAACCCAGGAAAAAGATAAATTGATGATAGGCAGACGTCTGTTAGGGGTGTGGGTGAATCCAGGTCAGAGTTGAGGTTCTGCTTGAACTGGTGTTGATGCATGAAAAAGCAGAAGTTGCTCCAGTGTTTCTTGAAAATTGTTGGCTCTAAAGAGCGAAACTTTTAATTCAAATTATCAACGTTGAGGTCAAAAAAATTTTGACTAAATCTATTAATTATGATAAATTTACGCACTAATTATTTGGCAAGGGAATGACAGGCTCTTAATATTTGAGTTAATCTTACTGAGGTAATATTTCAAAAGGAGGTCAGAAATGTTGGTTTCTGTGTTCTGGGTTGCGCCTGCTGCTTCTTTCCTGGCTCTGTTTTTTGCCTGGTTTTTCTACCGCCAGATGAAGACTAAGAGCGAAGGTACGGAAAGAATGTCCCAGATAGCCTCCTACGTAAGAAAGGGGGCTATGGCCTACTTGAAGCAGCAGTACAAAGTGGTGGCTATAGTATTTATTTGCTTGATTTTGCTGCTTTCTTTTCTGGCTTTTGTTCTTAAGGTACAGAACAAATGGGTTCCGGTAGCTTTTTTAACCGGCGGGTTTTTTTCAGGCCTGGCAGGCTTTTTTGGCATGAAAACGGCAACCTATGCCTCAGCCCGGACAGCCAACGCTGCCCGGCAATCTCTGGATGGAGCTCTGAAAATTGCCTTTCGCAGTGGAGCAGTTATGGGCTTGACCGTAGTTGGACTGGCCCTTCTTGATATTTCCCTGTGGTTTTTAATCCTGAAACATTTTTATCCGCTTTCAGATGAGCACAACCTAATCCTTATTACTACTACCATGCTGACCTTTGGCATGGGAGCCTCCACTCAGGCACTTTTTGCCCGTGTTGGTGGGGGGATTTACACCAAAGCAGCTGATGTAGGAGCTGACTTAGTGGGAAAAGTGGAGTCAAACATTCCTGAAGATGACCCCAGAAACCCGGCCGTTATTGCTGATAACGTCGGTGACAACGTGGGTGATGTGGCTGGTATGGGTGCGGACCTTTATGAATCATATGCTGGTTCCATTCTGGCCACTGCTGCTCTGGGAGCCTCTGCTTTTCTGGGTACCGGGCAGCTTCAGCTAAACGCCGTGGTCGCTCCGATGGCTCTGGCGGGCATAGGCACGCTCTTATCTATTCTGGGTATCTTTTTCGTGAGGACAAAAGAAGGAGCCAGTCAGAAGGATTTGATAAATGCTCTCGGCCGTGGTATCAATGCCAGCTCTGTCCTGATTATTATCTTTTCCTATTTTCTTATTAGATGGCTGAGGCTTCCTTTTGGTGTCTGGCTGTCTCTGGTATCAGGATTGATAGCCGGTATAATCATTGGCAAATCGACTGAGTATTTTACTTCCCACTCTTTTAAACCAACTCAGAAAATTGCTCATAGCGCTACTACCGGAGCAGCCACAGTAATAATCTCCGGTATTGGCACAGGCATGCTATCAACTTCCATACCGGTTTTGTCCGTGGCTGCCGGAACAGTTTTTGCCTATTTATTTGCTTCAAATTTTGATTTGTTAAACGTGGGCCATGGGCTTTATGGCATCGGCCTGGCCGCTGTCGGTATGCTGTCCACCCTCGGTATCACACTCTCTACAGATGCCTACGGACCTATTGCTGATAACGCTGGTGGCAATGCCCAGATGTCTAACTTGGAACCAGAGGTCAGACGCCGTACCGATGCTCTGGATGCCCTTGGCAATACCACAGCCGCCACGGGAAAAGGGTTCGCCATAGGTTCAGCTGCTTTAACTGCTCTGGCTCTTCTGGCTTCCTATGTGGAAGAGTTGAAAGTTGGGTTGATCAGGATAGGGAGGACAAGCCTGCAGATGCTTGATGGCAGCGTGGTGGAAACAGCTAAGGCCGGTTTTCTGGATTTTATGAACTATTTCCGGGTGAACCTAATGAACCCGATTGTTCTGGTTGGTATGTTCATCGGGGCCATGATGGCTTTTGTTTTCTGTGGCCTGACCATGATGGCCGTGGGTAAAGCCGCTGGCAAAATGGTGGATGAAGTTCGGCGACAGTTCAAGGAAATCCCTGGCGTGTGGGAAGGCACAGCTGAACCTGATTACGCCCGCTGCGTGGCCATTTCCACCAAAGGGGCCCAGAAAGCCATGATGGTTCCTTCTCTTCTGGCCATAATTGTGCCCATCGCCACGGGTCTGCTGCTAGGAGTTGGCGGTGTCATGGGCTTACTCATTGGAGCGACGACCACCGGTTTTGTCCTGGCTGTGTTCATGGCTAACGCTGGAGGTGCTTGGGATAATGCTAAGAAATTCATTGAAGAGGGTAACCTTGGTGGGAAAGGTTCGCCAGCCCACAAAGCGGCGGTAGTGGGAGATACCGTTGGTGACCCGTTCAAAGATACCTCGGGTCCCAGCCTTAACATTCTGATCAAGTTAATGAGCATGGTTTCCACCGGCCGGGCGAAACACCGCAACTCCCCGAGCTTTACGTGACGGGCCACTGGCTTGCTCTTCTTCTCGGCCTTGG
>JACIYK010000069.1:0-4776 GCA_014359965.1 Candidatus Aminicenantota bacterium | reverse complement strand
TCTCAGGTCTGGATTTTTCCAGGAGAAAAAAGTAAATTAGGCTCTGGCTCAAGAGAAAAGCTAGAGCCTTTTTTATTGTCAGGAGGCAGACCATGAGTCAGATGAAAGCGGGAAAAATTTCTTTCCTGCTATTTGTATTTTTCCTATTGATATTTAATTTATCCTGCAGCCATAAAAAGGAAGTGGCGGAGATAACTCCTGAAGAACTGCTCCAACATATTCGCCTTCTGTCTGATGATGTTTACGAAGGCCGGGGGCTGGGGAGCCGGGGCATTGAAATGGCGGCTGAGTACCAGGAAAACTACTTCCGTCAGTTTGGTTTACAGCCTTTGTTTAACGAGGGTTATCGGCAAAAGTTTATTTTAATTGGTGTATCTCCAGACCTTTCTGCCACCATGGAAATAATTCCACCAAAATCAGCCAGTCAGAAAAGTTCTCTGACGCCTGTTATTCTGGAAGATTTTGTGGTTAAGTCAGAAAGAGAGGACTGTCCGGAAGAAGTAGAAGCAGAGCTGATTTATGCCGGCTATTTGATCCAGGCTCCAGAAAGAGATTGGGATGACCTCAAAGGCCAGGATGTTCAGGGCAAGGTGTTACTGGTGGAAATAAACGAGCCAGGGAATTATCCTGGTGGTCTCTTTGATGGTGAAGACATGACTTATTACGGCCGCTGGGTTTATAAGTTTGAAAAAGCTACTGAACTGGGAGCAGCCGGGGTCCTGATTATTCATAACGACCGTGGTGCCACCTATGGCTGGAGTGTGGTGCGTAATTCCTGGGCCAAGGAATCCTTTTTCCTGCCGGAGAAAAAAAGAACTCTTAATTTTCAAGGCTGGGTGACAGAAAACCTGGCCAACAAGATGCTGGAGCTAGTCGGGCTGAATCGCCAGAAACTTCTGGCAGAAGCGGAAACTCCAGGTTTTAGCCCGAAGACTACCGGTCTGAAAGTAAGAATCCGGCAACAGCCTAAATTCAGACAGGTTCAGGCTGAGAATGTGGTAGCCTGGTTGAGGAGCTTAAGGTCAGAAGCTAAGGATAAGTATGTCATTATTTCTGCTCATTATGATCATCTTGGACGGGACCCGAACCTTCCTGGAGATCAAATCTACAACGGCGCAGTGGATAATTGTTCAGCTACGGCTTGCCTGCTGGCTTTAGCAGGCTATTATTCTCAATTTCGTGGAGATGTTCCAGTTAACCTGATATTTGCTGCGGTTACGGCGGAAGAGCAAAATTTATTAGGTTCTTCTTACTTGGCCGCACATTTACCTATACCCAATTCTTCCATCCTGGCTAACCTGAATTTTGAGATGACTAACGTCTGGGGCGAAACAGAAGATGTGTATGCTATAGGTGCCAGTCATTCAGACTTGGATGAAATTTGCCGTCAAGCGGCTGAACGGATAGGTCTGCGCTACATACCGGAGAAGGGTGGGAACTATGGCTTTTTCTTTCGCTCTGACCAACTTAGTTTTGCCCGCCATGGCATTCCTGCCATCTGGCTGCATGAAGGAGTGGTGGCTAGAGGGCCTGACCCTGATAAAGTAATAAGAAAATCGGAGGAATACCAGAAAAAGTTTTATCACCAGGTAACGGATGAAGTTCAGGCCGACTGGGATCTACGGGGGGCTCTGCAGATTATACGCTGGGCCAGAGAGATAATTGAGCTGTTGGGCCAGCAGGAAAAATTACCTCAGTTTAAACCCACCAGTTCTTTTCGCCGGCCAGAAAATTGAAATGAAAGTTAGTTGAAAATCCTGATTTTTATGATAAAATTCAAAATGAACATGAACCTTAAAGATACATCTTTTGGTGAATTTCTTAAACCCAGTCAAATAATCTTTGACCTTAAAAATAAGGAAAAACTTTCTGCCATTGAGGAACTCCTTGATAGCCTGGTCAAGGAGAAATTGATCAGTAATAAGAACCTCACTCTTACCAGAATAATTGACCGCGAAAACCTGGAATCTACTGCTCTTGGTCATGGTATTGCTGTACCTCATGCCCGGGTTGATACGGAAAAAGAAATTGCCGTGGCTGTGGGCCGTTCTTCAGAAGGCATTGATTTCGATTCACCCGATGGACTGCCGGTTAACCTCATCATCCTGGTAGTGTGGAACCCTTCTATTCCCGGCCTGTTTAACCACCTTTTTGCTGGTCTGGCCAGTTTTCTTATCAAGCCAGAGAATCGCGAACGTCTGTTCAGAGCCAGGGATAAAAACGAACTCTACCAGGTTCTTTCTGAAATCCATTTTTCTTTTCCCAGAGAAGATAAAATTATCAACCGGGCCAGTCTACTGAAAAAGCTGCAGAACATCGAGCTTAAAATCCGCCGTGCTCCCAAAGAAAAACTGGATGAACTTCTCAAGCACAGGAATTTAATCCGGGAAGAACTGGATCAATCGCTGCTGGCGCGTTTTGATTTATTGATGGACAGGTACGGGTACGCCGTGGCCGAAGTGGTAGATGGAGTGTGTCAGAGTTGTAATATGAGTGTCTCCACGCAAATGGCTTCAGCTATTGAAGAAAGTAACGATATCTATATCTGCGAAAATTGCGGTAAATACCTTGTAGCACCTCAAAAAAAGGAAAAACCCAAGGAGAAAACGGAAAGAGAAAAGCTAGCCGAAGAAAAAAAGGGAACCAGGTCCAAAATTTCCAGAAAAGTTAAACCTGCAGCTAAGACAAAGAAAAAGAAGTAATTACTCTGGTTGCTGCTTCTTAAATTTATTCCTCTGAGATCAGCCTGAAACCCCTTCTTGGTTTTGAGATTTGCCATCAGAAACTCCAGACAAACCGGGCAGGATGTTTTTTCGGAGAGAAAATCTAAAGAATTCTAATAAAAAAATTTTTAATTTTTAAAAACGGAAAACAAAAAAGATTATTTTTGTTTATGGCGCTGACAAAGTCCTCTTTTCTGTAGTATCTTAACCATCACCGCCAGATGATTCTTGACAATAATACTCCTTTGCTGCTACTGCCAGTTCATTTTCTAACTAATTATTTTTAGAAGAACCTAAATTAATTATTGATGCCTGTGCATATCAGAAATTGTTTATTCACTCAACCGTACCGCTGGAATACTGGTCTGAATGAGCAGACGGTAAACAGGAAGTTCTGACAGGCCGCGCTGCCATTGTCCGAAAAGATATTTATCAAAGAAATTCCAGGCTACCAGACCGTCGTCGCTTTCTGGTTCAAGCAGGTAGGCGGCCAGGTAACCGAGTGGTTGAGCAGTTCTGACCATCATGGTGCCCGGCTGAAACTTTCTGATTTCTTTTTTGTACTCTCCCTGAACTTTGTTCAGCCTATGTCCCTGGAAGGGGCGGTCGGCGGCTTTAATTTCTTTGGGCTGAAAGATCTCAACTTCTAAATTCACCTCTGAGGTCAGGCCTTCCACCAACAATCCGTGAGCTACTAATTTTTCTTTGATAGTTGGGTCCGGCACGGTGATAAGATATGCATAAGGTAGAGGTATAGTTCTTTTAGGCAGGTAATCAGCAAAATAAGGCACAGTGACCGGTTTAAGGCGGCCGGTTGGTTTTAGCTGGGGGAAGCTGCCCGGTCTTTCCAAAACTTCCATTTCGTAAGTATTGATAGTAATAGGTTTAGGTAAGGGTTTAAGTTCAAATTCCAGGGCAAAACTTTGACTCTGAGGAGTTAATCCCCTGAGAATAGTGCGCCTGTCAGCTTCTTCCAGGAGCTTCTGGATTTCCCCGGTTTTCTGGCTGCAGTAATCAAGAATAGATTTAAGAAAATAATAGCAGCTTATAACTCTCGTGCGGTAATCAGCATGGACATAGTTTTCATCCAGAATAGATAAACGATTGCGAATACCAGCGTAATTGGTGAAATAACGAGGTTGTGGTTCAAAGGTTTCCCAGCCTTTAGCCGGATTCCGCCAGTCCCGAAACATGCCGTAAGGTGCTGCCAGGGTTTGGTATTTTTCCTGCAAAACCTTGACAATAGCTGGCAGCATGGTCTCTCTCTGGTAAAGAAGGAGCTGCTGGTCAGAATTGGGGTTCACCGGCCAAGAATAAGTTACTGTTTCCTGGTGGTAGGCTCCGTCAGTTGTATGACAATCTATGACCAGAGCCGGGTCCCAGCGGTTGAGTATTTTCCTGACCACAGCCTTCATCTCCGGGCTTTCCAGCTTGATGGCGTCCCGGTTAAGATCTTGATTAAGGGCATTTTGTCTGGTGCCGACGCCTTTTTCCGGTCCAGGCTGCTGACGTCGGTTTTCCGGACTAATTTTTTCATTGCCATCGGCATTCAGGTTGGGCACAATCAGAATAACCAGGTTAGCCAGGTAAGGATGTTCACCAGTCAGGAGGATTTCCCGCGCCAGCATCAGCGAAGCTTCTTTGCCTTCCACTTCCCCGGCGTGGATGTTAGCCTGGATGTAAACCACCATCTTCTTCATCCGCCGGGCAGCCTGCGGAGTATAGACTGGCGGGTGGCTCAGGATAAGCATGGGAATATCCCGACCTTCAGCTGTCCGGCCGATGTTTTCTACCACCAGGTTGGGACTTATTTTTTGCAGTTCACTGATGTATTCCAGCACGTCATGGTAAAGTGAGGTGGCGGTGAACTGACTCCGTTCAGCTACAGTCAGTAAATTTGGCGGCACTTTAGCCATTATTTCCTGGTAAAAATCTTTAACCCGTGCTGGGTAGTTAGCTACTTTCTTTTTGGTTTGAGCCTGGACCACGGAGAGAAAACTGATTAATACATATATAGCAAGAAAAATGATGAGCAAATTTTTTACTCGCCATA
>JACIYK010000068.1 GCA_014359965.1 Candidatus Aminicenantota bacterium | reverse complement strand
CTCAGCAGGTGCTTGAAAACCGCCGAGGGGTTGGCAAGGCCGACCATCTGGCCCAGTTCCCGGACAGTTGGGGCATAGCCATGCTCCAGGATAAAATCCTGGATTTTCTCCAGAATTTCCTTCTGCCTTCCGGTTAAAGCCCTTTTTATCCTGTTAACCATTTTGTTCACCTTTTATAAAATAAGCCCGGGCCTCACCTTTGTCAAGAGGAAATTTAAAGAATCAGGCTAACGAATTAAGACTAACAGATAACGAGGGGTTAAGGCTCGGGTAGGGAGCTAAGTCAGACTCTCAAGCCCGCCGCCAGTCACCCTGCCCCGGCCCAGACCGCCTTATTTTATAAATAACAGACTGCCCTTTTCTTCTTTTCTATTTCTTTCCATTCAATCTGCTCAAGGATCTGATATTTAGATAGCAGCAACTCTTCCTTTTCATTCCTTTCCAGGACGTAGGCAAAGCCTTCTTTCACTGCCATAAGCGAGCCTTTGACTCCCAGGTAGAAACTGTCAACAAAGCGGCCGTGGTCATC
Organism: Candidatus Aminicenantota bacterium; assembly: GCA_014359965.1. Taxonomy (GTDB): domain Bacteria; phylum Acidobacteriota; class Aminicenantia; order Aminicenantales; family Saccharicenantaceae; genus Saccharicenans. Next base: position 10,851 of record JACIYK010000068.1, on the reverse strand, counting down.
AAAGAGGTCAAACAGGTCACCCCTGTCCGGACTGCTGGTCGAAGTCTGAACCCAGATAAAACGTCCATCAGTGAACAAACCGCGGACATCCACTTCATACTTTATTTCAGGAAACTTGGTTCTCTTGCGAAAATCAGCAAAATCAGGATCTTCAACGAATTTGACAGAAGGATAATCGCGGGTAAAGGAAAACAAGACCCGGCCTTTCTCCAGGTCTAAAACTTCCACCAGATACTGACGCGTATGATTAACATAAAGCCGGCGCCCGTCAGGGCTGAGCAGAGCACCCCAGGGATCCCAGGAGCCCGCAGCCTCAGTGGACATAAAGGTCTTCATCTTAAATTCATAGACTTCTTTTTCCTCCCTGCCATCAAGAGAAATCAAAAGGATGAAACAGCCTACGTCCTGAAGCCCACCCTTTCTTTCTTCTCGGGGCGGATAAATCATTTTGACAAAAACCAAGCGTTGGTCACTTAGGCCATAAAAGCCATTGTACGGTCCTTTCTCCAGCTTAACCTGACTGATAAGCTTACCCTCTAAATCCATCTGGATGATTTTGTTGGCCATGTAGTCATAGACAAACAGCCGGTCTTTATGCAGGCGGAAAGTAAATCTATCAGCGATTTCTCCGGGGCCCTGTCCTTTCTTGTAAAAATTGCCAAGGAAGCGACCATCAGCCGAAAATTTCAGCAGCTCTTCCTGGTCATTGATAAAGATTGAGCCATCTGAAGTTATGGCGAGATCGTACGGATACTTAAAATAAAATGAGCCGTCTACGTCGCTTATCTGCCAGACCTTTTTCATTTTCAGAACCCGGCCCGGATTTTTGCTGGCTGGCTTACGTTGGTTTTTGATTAAGTCTTGAGCCGCAGCACCAACGATAACTGAAAAAGACAAGAAAATTCCCATCACCCTGGTCAATTTGCCTGAACCTTTCATTATTCATCTCCGAGAAAGCCTTAATCTTATTAGGTCAAATTCTAGTGAAATTCTTTATTTTATTTTTATTATAAAAAACCCGGCCTTATGGCGAAGTTGATTTATTCCGCCTTGGCCCTTTGCTCAACCGGGTAAATCATTCTGGTTTCAAAATACAAAATATTATCACTTCTGAAGCCAATTATTTTGCTGGGTCAATTACCCGACCAAAGAAGAGTATTGCTCCTGTCCGTTTTTCCAGGATGAAGAAAATAAAAGGATGGTCAGCCCGAAAGACTTTTTTCTCCAACATTGCTTTGATTCCCATGACTATGCCCGTAGCCGCTGCTGCTTCTGTTCCTTCTTCGTTTACCTCCACAAAAGCCTGATGTACCACCTCGGTAATACAGAGGTCCGGCTTACCTGTCATCCCGGAAAAATCTGCCCGCATTTCGGAGAAGGCAGTGGGCATTCCCATCCTGCCCAGCAGCCCCTGCTCTCCACCCATCAAATATTTGGTCTCAAACTTGAACCTGGGCAGGTAAACGTCCAGTTCTTCCTGGCGCATGTCCTTCATCAAATCTTGGATTTTATCCGGCTTAAGGTAAGGCTCAACTTCACGTAATTCATTTCTTGGAAGCAAAACCAGCATGGACAGCTCATTACCAGCATAAGGAAGCTCAAGAAGCTGCAGATTTTCATTTTCGGTATAATTGAATTTTCTTTCCCGGATAAACATAAGCGGCACTCTGACCTTCTTATCAGCACTTATCCAGAATTCTTCTTCTTTAGTGTTCCCTTTGGGAAATTGGTTTTCCCAGTTGCCCTTAAAATAAATGGCATTGGTGAGGACCAGGCGGGTCAAAGGAGTGATAACTTCCTGAGGAAGCAAATCTTTGATTCGGTTATTAGTCTGACCTTCAACCCATTTATTGATCGTCAGTCTGGAATTTTCCGTATCCCTGACAAAATCTACGTTGGTAACTTTGCCGCCGTAGTACTTTTCTACAGTCTTAAAATATTCAGGCAAAAACGGATAATTATTCTGGGCCCAGAGGGCATTGGCCGTGCGCAGCTCATATTTTTTGTCTTTTTTATTAATCTGATTAATGGTTTCGGCATATCCCCGTCTCAAGATTTCTATGTCCTCTGGATAGTAAAAAACCTGTTTTATTTCTTCAGCGGTCTGACCTCTGGCTCCTTCATAAGCCATGGCCATAGCTAGGGAAAGACTGTATGGAGAAAAAAAGATGTTTCCCTCTTCGCCTTTAAGGACTGAATAAAGGTCAAAGGCAAACTGGTTGCTGGCGTTGACAACAGTGTTAATGGCCGCCCCAGAGTCAAATTTCCCGACCTGGCTTACTTTTAAGGCAGAAGCTTCTTCGCTCTTTTCAAGGGTATCGTCCCCGCAAGAAGTTGAAGCCGCAGTGGCATAAATAACTAACATAAATATGGCAAAAATAAACAGGGGATTCTTAAATTTTCCCATTCTTAAACTCCTTAAAAGTATCTTTTATCCATCCACTGTTGACAAACCTTATCTTCCTAAAGCCATCCTGACCAGGTAATTTCATTTCCGCCTCAAATATCGGTGTTCAGCATTTATTATTTTTTGCCTTGGGAGCTCAGCAATTTTTCTATCTTATCCACCTTATCAACATAATCCTCGGCCTTTTTGATCATTTCAGAAGCCTCTTGATTAACCTGTAGAGCTTCTTTCAACAAGTCCGACTCCTCATTCTCCAACTTTATAATTTCTTGTTTCAATTCTTTCTTTTTGTCTTCATCTTTCGATTTGGAGATTTCATCTTTCAGCGTCTCTTTTTTAACCTTAATATCTAATGATTTTTGCTCCAGGATAGTCCTTTTTTCGTTGGCCGCAGTCAATTTTTCTTGAATCTGCAAGCTGACTGGAACCAGTTCCTTAAGTTCTTGCAAAGCTTGAGATAAATCTTCCTGGTTTGAAAATGAATAATTGCTCATTTTGCTGGCCGCGGCTTCAGTGTCAAAAAAATAACCTGCCCATTTCCTGGCAGTCTCTAAGTCTGAGGCTCTAACCGCCCTGATTCCCCAATCGGCGGCTGAAACAAGCTCGGTCATGGCTTCGGAGGTTTCCATTTGAGAAGATAATTTCTTTAACCTGGTGTAGAGGTCCCTGGCCTGGGCTTCAAATATTTGCTGGTTTTTCCCCTGGGCAATTAATGATTCCAGGCTATACTGTTGACGCACTTTCTGAGCCTTATTAAAATAATCTTGAAAATTAGCAAAGCCATGCTTCTGTGCCCATAAATCATACTCATCAACCATTTCCCCCTGCCTTCTTCCGCCTCTGCCTCTACTGCTTGCCTGTGAAGCCTGTGAAGAAGGCAGATCATTCGTTTCAACTTCAACACAGCCTTCACAACCGACACAAATATACCATTTGCCGCCTATTTTAACTCTCCTGCGCTCCCCTTTTTTCACAAAAACAAGTCCGTCGTCTGTCTTTATTTGCGTCCCCTCGCACTCCTGTCCGCTGGGCAGTGGCACACTTTGGGAGTATCCCGAAAACATAAAGAAAACCGAGAAAAAAAAGAATAATAAAAGTTTATAACACAATTGTTTTGTCATTATAGCACTCTCCCTTCGCTTAACTTATCTAAGGACATAAGACGCAACACCATCGGGGTAAAAAAGGTCATCAGAAGAAAGCTTCTTTTCCCAGCAATTCCATTCGGCTTCGGCCGGACGGAAAAGAGCATTTTCAAGCTGCTGCTTAATGATTATTCCGTTATCAGCAAATACAATTTCACCTCTGACTGACTTTGGCTTGATCAGTACTTCTCCACTGATTGTCTTAACTGCAGATTCATAAAAATACCTAAAGAATCTTCCATCAAATTCAACCAGGGTCCATTCACGCATCCTGGATTTTACAACTGGGGAAGATTTCAGTAGCGGATTTTTCGCCCACATTTTACCATTTCTTATAGCAAAGACGGTGTTAAACTCTGCCTCCGAACTGTAAGGAACCGGTGGAACGAGTCCGGCCAGTTGCCAGGAACGCGGGTTGGTCATCAGTTTTTTTGCCACTTCTAATTTATTCTGGTTTTGTATGTTCCTATTTATCATGGCCCTTACTTCTTCAGCATCAGAAGCATCTGGAGCTAAATCAAGATACCTCTTTAAAAACATGGCAGCCTGGTCATACCAGTCAAGCCTCTCACAAACCAGCCCTGTATTGTAAAATACTTCCGGGCAATCCGGGGCTAACGTTGATAATTCTTTAAATTCCTTGACTGCCTCTTTTAACTGCTGGCGGGACCTGGCTGTCGTTACCAGCCCCAGAGCATAGTGAAATAACCTTTTGTGTTCAGCCTTGATTTTATCTTGAACATTTTCTCTATCAGGCCTGGGCCTTAAATCCCTGCAGGCTGCATCCACCTCATCCGCAATGCTTTTCCCAGACAGTGAAATCTTTACCAGGTCCGGACGCAAAAAACGATTCCGGAAATTATGTAGCCCATAATACTCTCTGGCCCGGATAATACCGTTTCCAGCATCAACATAAAGGTATTTATCTCCGTTAGCAGAGCAGTTGTAAAAGCCCTCTGGAGTCAAAACAAGCCATTCTCCATCCGCAAAGACAATAAGCCGGGCTAACTCCTTATTGGTCTTGCTATCTATTATCTTTACTGCACCATCGGTGATTTGTGCGCTCAGCCTCCCATCAACCGACTTGGCTTCGCCAGTGATGATTAATTTGCCTTCGCTGTCATAGGATTCTTTCGGAACATCCCACTTTTTGCTGGCGGTCAATATATCTGCTTTTTCTGCTGCCCATTTAAGCGAACCGTTGACGATATCCCAGACAAAAATGCGGTCTTCCGAAAGGTCCATGGTCAATAACCGGTCATTGAATAGTTTGGCGGCCCATGCCTGCAGCAGCCTGATGCCGCTCATTCTTTTCCCGGTTTGAATATCCAAAATTGTCACGCCGTTTCTAGTGCCGGCATAAATGAGATACTGACCGTTGGAACCGAGGCGGGAAGTAACGCTTTCGCGAGGGTCAAGGTTAACCCGCCCGATCTTCTCCAAAGACCCTGACGAGAAAATATCGATCCTATCGTCGTCTTTAGTGAAAATGAACCGCCCGTCAAAGCTGAAGAGCACCTTTTCTCTTATGATTTCAGGGTTTCTTTGTATCATGCTCAGTCCAAAATTTTTATCCCGTAATTCAACCAGCCCATTGTAATCACCTGGGAGTCGGTTTTCTACTAACATCCAGGGTTTATCCGGCAAGTACCTTAGCAATGGACCAACACCTCGTATTACATCACTCACTATATTCTTCTTAAGATTGACCCCGTAGTATCCCCAATTATCCGAGCCACCGCCAGCGAGCCGGCCGAACAATACCAATGTGCCCCCATCATCAGAATAGTGAAGGGTTGAGCTGTCCAACGTGAGCAGAACAGGGAGCTGACCGGTATCTTTCAACGAACGAATGCCTACTCCCAAATATGGGTCCTTCACCAATTCGGTGATGTCGATTTCGGACAGGAGTCGATGAGTGTCCAGGTCGGTGAGGATAATGCTCTTTTTGCTGCGTTTTTCGCTTTCTATGTGAACGGAGAACAAAGTCAACGATTTTATATCCAGGATCAACTTGTCTAATGGGCCGTCATCTATTATTAGATAATGATAACCGGTCAAATTGACATGGGGTTCATCGGGGTCCCAATAGAAACGACGCAATGTATTCCATGACCTTATCTGCTTTCCGGTTCTTATCTCCCAGACGGCGATGTTGCCCTTTCCCTCCAGGGTGATGAAATGTTCACTGTCCGGTAATATGAACGCGCCTGCTATCTCGGCCGAGGCGATACCGGCCTTCTGGATGAGCCTGGCTTCTTTTACATCCCAAAACATGATTTCATTCTCGGTTCCCGCCAACACTATTCTTCCATTGGAGGAAATATCCACATGCCGGGCGATATACGGGTAGCCCTCATCGGCGAAAATCCTAACCGCATTCTCTCCGAGAACTGAGGGCACAAGGAATATTATCCCCATCCACAGCATTAATAGCCTTTTGCTTCTCATGGGTTGAACCCTCCTCATTTAAATCCTACTAATTCCAGCTTTGATAAGCCTTCGGCCTAATTTTAGGTTAATAAAATAACTGAAAGCTGAAACCTCAGCCTTAACAATCATGGGTTGGTTATTCATTTCTCCCACCATCTTTCAGGGTTTTCTACCTTTTCTTGTTCAACGATTCCGTCTTTAGTTATGATTACCCTGTTACCTTCTGTTAATGAAATGCTTTGATTTAGTTCTGGAATACTTATATCCACCACTCCTTCCAAGACAGTTATTTCCATAGCGTTGTCTCCTTTAATCTCGCTGGTGAGTTTTGTACCCCGTATTCCGCATACTGCTGTCGGACACCTATTATTGAGACACCCCTCCTGTGATTTAAGTTTCATAAAAAGAGTGAATTGATTACGCAAATACTTGATATCTTCTTCGTTTATATCTTTTACTGTCTGAAGGTCCTCTTTGTATTGTTCAATCTTTTCTTTCATCTTCTTGGCAAAATCATCTATCTTGTCTACCGCCAAATAAACCTTGCCTCTGAGCAGTTCTACAGCCTGTTCTTCTGGACTGTCTTTTTTCATTTCAAACTCGGAATAAGGTCCGATTTTGGCAGTGGCCCTGCCATCCAGCACCTGCATCTCAGCCGTGCCGTCGCCTGTCCAGACCTTATCGCCCGGCTCAAGGAAGCCATTTTCTGGAGTGACCCTCTTACCATCGGCCTTGATAATGTAAATATTCCCTGTATAATTTGTTACAAATCCCTTAATCTGTTGTTGGGAATCATATCTTTGGGAAAGAATATTTTGGATGGTCGCATAAGACCTATCTGCTCTTATCTTGTTGAGTTCCCATTGTTTTTTGGTTTCTTCGTTCTTTCTCTTCGCTTCCTGAGCCTTTATCAAGGCCTCCCTGGCAATCATCTCCGCTTTTGTGTTCCCTTTCTGTTGGGCCAGGCTGATGATTTGCTCGGCCCTTTGGATGACTTCTTCATTCTTTTTAATCTCTATATCAATCTTTTTTATCTCCATAATGGCCTGGTCTCTAAGTTCCACTGCCTTGAAATAGACAGAAAGCAGAAAATTACCGCTATATTGAGGTCCATCATAGGCAAAGGCAATCGCTGTTAAAAACAATATGGCCATTATCAAGAGAGTTCTTTTTGTCCTGAACATAATCTATTTTCCTCCTTTCTCCAGCATATACTCCCATTTGTAAATCTGGTCCTTCACTTCTCGGGCGTCGGGCGCCTCGGGATAGAGCTCAAGGTAGATGTTCATATTTGATATTGCCCGCCTGTAGTCTTTTAAGCCCTCATAGCTCAAAGCCAGCCCTTTATAAAGAGCCGGGGTGAACGGCGCTATCTTCACCGCCTTCTTGTACTCCTGAAGAGCATCTTCAAATTGGCTCTCTTTGCTGGCCATCTCTGCCCTCATAACATATCTCCTGGCTTCTTCAGGAAGCTCGGCCATCTCAGGTCTGGCCTTTAATATCACAGCTACCTTAGTTCTTATCTCCCTGGCCTCTTTCTCATCAGCAATCTTTAATAGTTCTGCATATTCTTTAAGCGCATCACTGTACTGCCCACCGGCCTCGAGCGATCTGGCCGACTCTTTTTTATTCTCTAAATACGGTGTCAAAGACTCCAGGACCGCCTCCCTGAAAAGCCGGTGGAAGGCATTTTGGGACTGGAGATATTCTTCAGGTAAAGAAGTGTAGATATCAAGAGAATGCTTCAAATCACCCATCTTGGAATAGGCCAGAGCTTCCAGCAATCGGTCAAAATTATCTTTAGAACCCGAGAGAATTCTTAAGGCCTCAGTAATTTTGCCTTCCCTGGTCAGCGGTGGGCTCTCCCTGATATAGGCAAAACTGATAGCACTGAAGGCCCAGGGATTCTCTTTATCGAGTGAATAGGCCATTTCTGCATCTTGACCCGACTGCTCCAGATTACCTTTTATAGCCTGGATGAAACTTCTCATAGCCAGAGGGGTAGCCGCAGACTTCATTAATACTTTCCCTAAGGTCACCTTTTGTTCTATCGGTTCTTTCAGGCCATTTCTTTTTATAGTCAATGTAAGCTGAGTGCCTTCACTCCCGCCCAGGCTCTGAAAAAACTTATCTCTGTTCCCCTTGGTTGACTGACCGTTAACCTTTATGATGCGATCCCCATTTTGCAGCCCTGCCGGATTATAAGGAACCGTCCCCTCCACCAGAACGACAACAGGATAGTCCTCCTCAAAACTGAAATAAGTTCCAATCCCTTTTATTGTGTTTAACTCAATCAGTTTATTAACCGAATTAATGGCTTCATCAAACCTGCTAGCAGACATGTAATAATAAGTAAGGTAGGTATGGGCGTTTCTATTTTCGGGCGATATTTCTAAGGCTTTGGTCAAAACACTAATTGCTTGGTCATAATTTCCTATTTCGGCATATAAATTGGCCAGACTGATATGCCGTTCAATAAACTTTGGTGCAAGCTCTACGGCTCTTTTTAGTGAGTTTATAGCTTCATCGTATTTTCCCATAGCTCTGTATATTTTTGACAGTATGTGGTAAGCAAAAGGATTATTTTGTTCTACGGCTATGGACTTTTTGGCTATCTGGATGGCTTTTTCAAACTGGTTTAAGGCTAAATAGGCATTGGCTAGATGGGTATAAAAATCTTCGGCCTTTGGATTTAGTTCAATTGCCTTAGTGAAGACCTCTACTGCTTCCTGAAATTGTCCGTTCATGTAATAACTATTGCCGAGATAGAAGTAACAGCTGTATTTAGGAGGCATATGCGGAAGGAGGGCATTCTTTACTCTATCCGCCGTAGATCGGTAAAAATTTTTGTAGTAGTACTCAAAAAAACTTTCAGGGTTTTCATCAGCTATGGAGGCTGCCTTTTGAAAACTGACAATAGCTTTGTCATATTGATCAGTCTCATAATATGCTCGTCCTAACCAATAATACCAGGCCGGGTCAAGACCAAAAACAGTCATACCTTCTTTATACACTTCAATAGCCCGTTTAAGATACTTTATTGCCTCTTCCATCTGGCCCTTCCCATAATAAGCCCGACCAAGGAAAAAAGAACAATAGGAAGCCAGCTTTCCGCTATCCCCCTCTTTATTTACTCCATCTTTAAAAATTTTTATGGCCAGGTCATAGTTCCCGGAATTCAGAGCTTTGATACCCTCTTCTTTTTTAACCAGCTCAGCCTGACTCTGAACAACAAACAACAAAGAAAAACAAAATAAAAAAATAGTTGTTTTTTTCATTTTATTTTTCCTTTCTGATTGATTTTTAAGTTCATTGAATTACTGAGGCCACAAGCCTCAAGATTTTACCATCTTGGAGACCATATCCCCACCCTCCAGATAGGACATGATTTATGAGGATCAATATTTTTTCACCTTGCACTAAGGTTATTTTAATTTTTATACCAATGTCAAGTCCTAAATATTCGCAATTATGGCAAATACTGATATAATTATTTTGATGAGTACAAAAAGACAAAAGCAGGTTATATTAATTTTTTTGTTCTTTTCTTTAGCAACCGGATTACTTCCTAAAAACAGCTTCTCAGAAGCACCTCAGCTGCAGACCAGCTCCCCTTTGCTGGTCAGTGTTAAGCCCGTCCCGCCAGATAAACCGGTTCGTCCAGGTGAGTCTTTTACCCTGACTATGGAATTAACCGTTAGCCCTGGCTACCATATTAATTCCCAGAAACCAGAAGATGAACTGCTTATTCCCACTTCGGTGGAATTCAGAGAGCTCCCGGTAGTAGAAGTTAAAGAAGTCAGCTTTCCTCCAGCATTAAAGAAAAAATTTAAATTTTCCGAAAAGATGCTCTCCGTTTATGAAGGCCAGATAAAAATTAAAGTTCGGCTTAAAATGGCTGATGATTTCTGCGGAAGTTCCTTAGAGCTGGAGGGAAAGGTTCGCTACCAGGCCTGCAATGACGCAGCCTGCCTGAGACCGATGACTGTTCCGTTTAAAGTAAATATTGCGGTAGCTTCTTAAAGCAGGCGGTAAAGTAAGCTAAAAAACCTGGTTAGCACTAAACACCGCTGGTGGACAACTTCTCATAATGAGAAACAAGCCGGATTAAAAACCTCAACAAGCCCCTAATGATGGTCGGCAAATTTATTATTATTTGTCATCAGGTCGTTTTTCTGAGATAATAGATAAAATTTAAACGAAAGGATAATTCATGAAAAAATCAATTTTATCATTGAGCATGGTCATACTGGCAACACTCTTTCTGATGCTCTGCAGCACAAAGAGCAATTCATCACAGTTAACCATTTCTCCTGAGAAAGCCAAGCCTGGTGAGACCATCACCTTCACTTATATACCGGCAGACAAAAAGCTTCATTCCCGAGATGCATTTACCCTGTATGTTTACTCTTTTGCCAGAGAGCTCCCTGAAGTCAAAATAGTAGAGCTCAAGAAAAGTGGAAAAAAATGGACCGGGACCTACGCCATTGACCCCAAGGCCTATGGTTTAATCGCCAAGATAAAGCTGGACAAAGAAAACGAGGATAATAACCAGGGAAAAGGATACATCTTTGCCCTATATACAGATGATGGAAAATTATTGCCCGGACACAAGGCCGGGTTAGCCCTGGCCTACACTTCCTGGGGACAACTGGTGGGCATCAACCAGGACCTTAACCAGGCTCTGAAGTTAACAGAAGAAGATTTCGCGGCTAATCCCCAGATAAAAAAAGAATTCGTGAACAGCTATCTACGCCTTCTGCAAAATATCAAACCTGAAGGCTGGGATAAAAAGCTGCAGACCTTCCTGGACGAAATTTCCGCTCAGCCTGATTTAGATGACTCAACTCTGACCACTCTTTACAG
>JACIYK010000067.1 GCA_014359965.1 Candidatus Aminicenantota bacterium | reverse complement strand
CGTTCGTCACGTATATGTCGTCAGCCGTCCCTATCTGCCCGTCGGGCCCGTGACATCAGGTTCGGCCTTTTTAATTCTCTCCAGAGCCTGTTCGTCTTTCCGAATTTTTTCTGGCTGAATAATTTCCAGGCCATGATCCAGGGCAAAAATTTTTACTGGCGGAGGGGTTAATTTTTTCCCGCGTCCGGCTGGTTTATCTGGCTGGGTAACGACCAATCTTACTTCATGTCCGGCTTTTAACAGAGCGTTTAGAGAGGGGAGGGCTGAAGCGGGGCTGCCAAAAAAAACAACTTTCATCGCTAGCCTTTCTTTTTACTCAGTTCTTTTTTAAGTCGGTTTCTTATCAAGTGTCTTTTAAGAGGCGAGAGTCTGTCTATGAAAAGCTTTCCTTCTAAATGGTCAATTTCATGGCAGAAAACTCTGGCCAGAAGGTCTTCGGCTTCCAGAACGATTTCTCGGCCGTCTAAATCATAACCACGTACTTGAATGCGAGCCGGTCGGAGGACATTTTCATAGATACCTGGGACAGAAAGACAGCCTTCTTCACCCAGAAGTTCTCCTTCCCTGTCTACTATTTCAGGGTTAATCATGATGATGAGTTGGTCTGGATGCTCTCCTACCGATAGGTCAACAGTGATTAATCTCAAACTGCGGTTGACCTGAGGGGCGGCTAGGCCTATTCCTGGAGCTTGGTGCATGGTTTCCACCATGTTTTTGGCCAGCTCTACTATTTCTGAGTTTATATTTTCTACTGGCAAAGCTTTTTGCTCGAGGGTCGGATGCCCAACTTTAATGATTTCAAGAACAGCCATGGTTAATATATTTTAGTATACTTCTCTTCTTCTGGCAATTTGCAAAGCTTTTAACTTCGATTCCAGAAAGCTGGAAATTAAATTACAGCTGATGGTGGAGGTGGTTCGTCAGCTGCTCCAGCATTTTTGAGCGGTACAGCTATTAAATAAAAAGCTATCAGAACCAGCACGACCAGTCCGCCGAGATAACTTGGATTCTGGAAGATTATCGGAATATCCTTGCTTATTACATTCTGGAGGAAGAAGAATTTCCAGGCGGCTCTAATAAGGCCGGTCAGGGCTTCTCCGGCAATCAAACCAGCGGCCAGAAGCACACCCACATTTTCTACCCGGGCTTTTTGTGCTGGGTTCAAACCTCTCTTAGCTACCAGGCGGTCGAGCAGTCCTTTTATCATACCGCCCATAAATATGGCGAAGGTGGTTTCCAGAGGGAGGTACATACCAACTGCTACCAGCATTGGAGAACGGACCTGGACCAGGATAAGAGCAAAGCCCATGAACATGCCAACAATTACCAGCGGCCAAGCCATTTCTCCACCGACAATTCCCTGAGAAATAGCAGCCATCAACCCGGCTTGAGGAGCAGGTAAATCTTTGCTACCAAATGTGAAAGCCCCGTGCAGAATCATAAGAGGGAAATAAAGAAGAAGAGAGGATACCAGAACACCGAGGATATCTCCAACCTGCATTTTCCAGGGAGTTCCACCCAGGATATGGCCCACCTTCAGGTCCTGAAGCATTTCGCCGGCTACGGCTGATGAAACACAAACAACGGAAGCTACTCCAAGAACGGCGATTACACCTGATGTACCCCGGGCTCCTATAAGAACCATCAGCAATCCAGCGATGATAAGCGTGGATAAGGTTAGACCGGAAATTGGGTTATTGGAAGAACCGATAGTGCCCACCAGGTTTCCGGAGACAGCAGCAAAGAAAAAGCCAGCCACAGCCATAACCAAGGCAGCCAGGATAGCAGGAGCAAAATTACCGGCAAATACTTTGTAAACGAAAATCATGAGCACGACGGTCATAGCCATCAGAAACAAGACCAGCCTGGGGTTAAGGTCTTTTTCAGTTCTAGAAATAACCTCAGTCTTTTCTGCTGCTTTTTTGACATCACTGATTGAGCGTTTGATGCCAGTAGCCAGGTTCTTCCTCATCCGGAAGAGGGTATAACCGGCACCGACCAGCATGCCGCCGACAGCAATTGGTCGGATTATAAATTTCCAGACATTGGTAACGAGTTCAGGCCAGGGGACATCGGCCATGGCCACAGAAGGACCGTAAAATTTTTCTACCAGCTGAGGCCCGAGAAAATACATTAAAAGGGGGGCGAAAAGTCCCCAGGCCAGCACACCGCCAGCAAAGTTGAGAGAAGCTAACCTCGGTCCTATAATGTAACCGACACCGATGTAAGCAGGGAAAATGCCTGGTCCCGAGACGCTGACCATTCCACCTGTTCCTATGGTTCCAGCCTCTTTGGAAGCTCCCAGTCTTACAAAACTAGAACCAAATTTTCCTAACCTGACAATAAATTCCTTGGAAGCAGCAAAAAGTTGAATCACTCCTAGGCTGTAGAGCAGAGCGCCTATGCCCATAGCCTGGAATAGAAACTTGGCTCCGGCACTTCCTTTCTGCCCAGCTTTATGAATTTCTGCGGCGGCCACAGATTCCGGGAAGGGGAGTTCAGGGTCAGTAACCATGATTCTTCTCAAGAAAGTAACAAACAGGATACCCAGCAGACCGCCGACAAACATCAGGGCAGTTGATTTCAGATAAGCATCCAGGGTGTTAAACTTAGTCCAGGCGCCGGTAATCAAAAAGGCTGGTATGGTAAAGATGGCGCCCGCTGCTACTGATTCTCCGATGGAGCCGACCGTTCGGGCTATGTTTTCTTCCAGAATAGAGCCTTTCATTATCTTCAGCAGGGCCATACCGATGACCGCGGCCGGGTAAGTAGCCGCAATAGTCATACCAGCTCTTAAGCCAAGATAAGCGTTGGCTGCACCAAGAATAACCGTCATGATCAATCCGAGAATAATGGCTCTTAGAGTAAATTCCTTCATCTCGGTTTTTTCAGGAACGTATGGTTTGTAATCCATGAACGTCTCCTTTTGGTTTAATTTTTCTTTATGTATATTAAAAAACTGGCTTTTTAGTCAAGATAAATTTATGTTTAAGAAAATAAAATTTGCCAGAAGGGGTAATTTGTGCTAAAAGAAAATGTTAATTAAAATTAGGTGTGGATGAAAGGAAAAGAATGAGCCTCTGGACCTGGATAAAAAACAGATTATTCTGTGATTTAGCCGTAGACCTGGGAACAGCCAACACTCTGGTCTATCTTCGAGGTAAAGGTATTGTGGTTCATGAACCTTCCATTGTCGTGGTTAACAAGCAGACCGGTAAGATTGAAGCCGTTGGTAGCCGGGCGAAGGAAATGCTGGGGAAAACTCCCAACAACGTGGTGGCTATTAAACCGATGCGAGACGGAGTTATTGCTGATTTTGAAATTGCCGAAAGAATGCTTGATTATTTCATAAAACAGGCCATGGATAACCACAGTTTTCTCCTGCGGCCTCGCATCGTCATAGGCATTCCCACCGGAATTACCCAGGTGGAAAGAAGAGCAGTCAAGGATGTGGCTCTGAGAGCCAAGACGTCTGAAGTTTATATCGTCGAACAGCCAATGGCTGCAGCCGTAGGTGCCAACCTGCCCATTTCCGAGCCAACTGGGAACATGATTGTTGATATAGGCGGTGGGACGACAGATATTGCCGTCATTTCCCTTAATGGCGTTGTTTTCAATCATTCCATACGTATTGCCGGCAATGAAATGGATGAAGCCATCATTCAGTATTTGAAAAAGAAGTATAATCTGCTGATAGGCGAAAGAACAGCAGAACAGGTTAAAATGGAACTCGGTTCGGCTTATCCTTTAGATGAATCTTTGACCATGGAAATAAAAGGTCGAGACCTGCGAGAAGGCATCCCGCGCACGATAGTAGTTGATGATCAGGAAATCAGGGAAGCCATAGAAGAGGTGGTAGCTGCTATTGTCAACGCCATAAGAATTGCTCTGGAAAGGACGCCGCCGGAGCTTTCTGCTGATATCATTGACCGTGGAATAGTTTTAACCGGTGGAGGTTCTTTGTTAAAAAATCTTGATAAGAGAATTAGAGAAGAAACCCAGCTCCCGGTGTTTTTGACCGAAGATCCGTTAACCTCTGTAGTCATGGGCGCCGGGAAACTTCTTGATGATATTGACCTGCTGAAAAAAATATCTATGGAATGAAGGATAATAATCAAAACGGATGTCATTCCTCCGGCTGGTAAAAAATAAATATTTTCTGGCCGGTATTTTGTTTTTTTTCCACCTTATTCTGATTTCTACTCAAGTTCCGCTGGGCAGCAAGCAAACTTTACTGGAAAAAATAGGCTTTCAACTTTTTTCTCCGGTACAGAAAACGGTGGTTTCGGGTTTGAATTTTATAAAGTCCAGCTATGAGGAAATAACTAACCTAGCTTTTTTGCGGCAGGAAAACCAGCGGCTTAAAAAGGAAGTTTTTTTTCTGACTCAGGAAAAGCAAATACTAACCCAGAAGCTGAGGTTATACCGCGCTGAGAAAGAATTAACTGAAAACCTGGCCTTTCTTCGCCTGACGGTTATTCCGGCCAGGGTTATTGGTTTTGATACGGCAAATTTTTATCGCACGGCCATCATTAACCGTGGTTATGAGGACCAGGTGGTCAAAAATCTTCCGGTCTGTGATAAGCAGGGGAACCTGGTTGGCCGCACAGCCGAGCCTGTTTCTGCCCATGAGGCCAAGGTGGTTTTGATAACTTCGGAAGAAAGTGGCGTGGCCGTGGCCTCTGTTACGGATAAGATGCTGGGTATACTTGTGGGAGATGGTCAAGGGAAATGCTACATAAAGTACGTCATAGCTTCGTCTAACCTGGGAATTCAGGGAGATGAAATAGAGACTTCAGGACTTGATCGGGTTTTTCCGCCAGGAATTAAAGTTGGCCGGATAATCTCCATTTCTTCGGAGAAAGGGATGTTTAAGAAGATTCTGGTGCAGCCTTATTTCAATTTGCGAAACCTTGAGTTAATAGCGATTCTTAAAGAAAATCTGTCAGAGAGGTAAATCTAGTTCATGCGAAAAATTGGAAGCTGGCCCATTACTATAGCTGCTCTCTTTCTGGCCTTTCTTACTTATTCTTTGCTGGGAGCCGTAGACCCGGCTCTGGTGACGTTAATAAATCCCTTCGTCGTCTTGGTTTTTTCCGTAGCCATGTTATATGGTGAAACAGCCGGTCTGTTGATGGGTACAGCGGCTGGCCTGCTTCAGGATGCGTTTTCTTATGGAGTTTTTGGCCTGGCGGGGCTCAGTTTTATCATGAGCGGCTTTCTAATGGGCTGGTTCAGCCAAAAACTTGATCTGAATTCTTTTTCAAAAAGATTTTTGTTTGTTTTTATATTCAGCATATTGCAATTATCTATATGGGTTATTCTTTATGCTCTTATTTTTAAAAAGAGCCTGCTCTACACTCAGCCATTCATTTATCTGCAGCCAGCTACCACTTCTTTGTTGGTAAGCGGTTTGGTCTGGCTTTTTAGAAAGTGGCAGCTGAAAGGTGATGTTGGTTGATGACCAGGATATATGAAGACTTAAACCTGATTATCAGGAGAGCCAGAAAAACCTTTTTTGTAATTCTCGCTCTACTGGTTTTGGTGGTCTTCTATTACTGGAAACTTCAGGTGCTGGATCATGAGAAGTACTGGAAATTAGCCGAGGCCAACAGGCTGAGAGAGAGCTATTTACCGCCGCCGCGTGGCTTGATTATGGACCGGCAAAAGATAGTGTTAGCAGATAACGTTCCCAGTTTTAAAGTTTCTTTAATGCGAGAAATGGTGAAGGATTATGATGTTACCATAGATAAACTTTGTTCTTTGCTTGAACTGAACAGAGAAGAATTGAAAAACCGTATTGAAAGATATCGGTCAGTGCCGGCCTTTGAACCAATTATCATCAAAGATAATCTCAAGCTGGAAGAGTTGGCCATTCTGGAAGCACGGCAGGAAGAATTTCCAGAATTAAGAGTGGAAGCAGAACCAAAAAGGTATTACCCCTTCCACCAGCTGGCTGCTCATCTGCTGGGATATCTGCAAGAAGTCTCGCCAGAAGAGATTAAAGCAAGTACAGATAGAAGCTGGCATCCCGGGGAAATGGTTGGAAAAGCTGGGGTGGAAAAACAGTATGACCGAATTTTAACTGGAAAAGAAGGCAAACTGGTTGAAATGGTTGATAGCCTTGGCAGGTCCAGAGGAGTAGTAGAAAGAGTAGAACCCCAGAAAGGGCAGGACCTGGTTTTATCACTTGATGTTGATTTACAGAAAAAAGCAGAAGAGCTTCTTCAAGACAAAGAAGGGGCCATTGTGGCTCTTGACCCAAGGACTGGGGAATGTCTGGTCTGGGCCAGCTCTCCCTCTTATGACCCCAACCTTTTTATTAACCGGTTTTCTCCTGAAGAGTGGTCTAAAATTGTCAACGACCCGGGTAAACCTCTGGAAAACAGGGTCATCAGAGGACTTTATTCACCCGGTTCCATATTTAAAATAACCATGGCTCTGGCGGCTCTGGACCTCCGTTTGATAACTCCTGAAACTTCATTTTTTTGCTCAGGTTCAATAAATATCTACAACAACGCATTTTCCTGCTGGTTCAAACCAGGGCATGGCTGGCTGAACTTGCCAGAAGCTATAAAAAATTCCTGCAACATCTATTTTTATCAGCTAGGTTATAGAATGGACATTGACACCATTGCTCATTATGCTGAGCTGATGGGTTTCGGAAAGAAAACTGGAATTGATATACCAGGGGAAAAGACCGGTTTGGTTCCTTCCAGTGAATGGAAGAGGAAGGTCCTGGGAGAAAAATGGTACCCGGGAGAAACAATTTCCGTTGCCATTGGCCAGGGACCACTCCTGGTAACACCACTTCAGGTAGCAGTTGCTACTGCAGGCGTGGCCAACAGGGGAAAAAGAGTCATTCCTCAGCTGGTGAAACTGGACGGCATGCCACCAGCTTACGAACAGATACCAATTCCACCTGAAGATTTTGAACAGGTCATAGAAGGCATGTGGCGCTCAGTAAATGATGGCGGCACGGGCAAGGGAGCTTATCAGGCCGGTTTTGACGTTTGTGGCAAAACAGGTTCTACTCAGTTTATAAGCCAGAAAACAGAGGAAAAACTGACTCAGAAGGGCGAACAGGTCAAGAAAACACATTCCTGGTTTTCTGGTTTTGCTCCAAGGTATAATCCGCAAATAGTCGTTACGGTGCTGGTAGAATTTGGTGGTATGGGAGGTCAAACGGCTGCCCCTATCGCTGGCGAAATATTTAAACTGTACCGGGAAAAATATGTTAAACAGAAGAGCGCTGAAGGAAATTGATATAGGGACCATCGTTTTGCTGGTGGTCATCTCCCTGGTCGGGATTGTTTTTGTCTACAGCGCTATTTATAGTCATGCCTCGCAATTTGTCTGGAGACAGCTGGCCTGGCTGGTTGTGAGCCTGGTGGCTCTCTTTCTTTTCTTGCTTATAGATTATAAAATTATGCTTTCTTTTGCCCTGCCTTTTTATCTGCTGATGAACTTGGTATTATTATCATTGTTGTTTTTCGGAAAACTGGTGGCTAACACCAAGAGCTGGATTATCCTTGGCAGTTATCAATTCCAACCTTCGGAAATTACCAAGCTGGCTATTATACTTTTGCTGGCCCGAGTATTTTCCGAATACCGGGAGGACCTGATGTCTGCCCGAGCTTTTCTCGTCAGCTCAGCTATCGTCGGGGTGCCTTTCGTTTTGACGGCTCTCCAACCTGATCTGGGAACGGCTTTGACCTATTTACCTGTTCTTTTTGGAGCTTTTATTCTGGCTGGTATGAAGAAAAAATATGTAATTATAATGCTAATCCTGGGACTTTTAACTGGATTTATCGGGTGGAATTATGGATTGAAAGATTATCAGAAGAGGAGAATCATAACTCTACTTTCTCCGGGGCAGGACCCGCGGGGTTCTGGTTATCATTTAAGACAATCAAAGATTGCTATCGGTTCTGGTGGTTTGACAGGCAAAGGTTATCACAAGGGGACACAGAGCCAGCTGCGTTTTCTGCCAGCCAGACATACGGACTTTATTATTTCGGTCATAGCAGAAGAAACCGGCTTTATCGGCATCCTGAGTGTCTTTTTGTTATATATGATATTTCTTTACAGGTTATTTTCCACCGCCTGGATAGCACCGGACCGAGTCGGGGTGTATCTCTGTTTTTTGGCTGGCATGCTGATTGCCGGTCAGTTTTTGATAAACATCATGATGATTGTTGGGCTTTTTCCGATTGCCGGGATTCCTGTTCCTTTTATTAGCTACGGAGGTTCTTCGCTTTTAACCAATTTCCTGGTAGTTGGACTGGTTCTGAACGTAAGAATGAGAAGGTTTGCTTTTATCTAATAATTTTCTCAAAGGAAGACTGGAGTAAATCTTTATTACAGTTTGAAATATCAACAGAAAAAAAGAGAAGGTAAGTAAGCATGATCAGGACAATCGAGCAAAATAAATTGGAACTGCTCTGGCGTCTGGTGCAGAAACCAGGCAGGTACACTGGTGGCGAATGGAACGAGCAGAAGAAAGACCCGGAAAAAGTCCGTTTTAAAATGGTTCTGGCCTTTCCTGAAGTCTACGAAATTGGTCTCTCTTACCTAGGGCAAAAAATTCTCTACCATCTGGTCAACGCTCACCCTGAATTCATGGCTGAAAGGGTTTATGCCCCCTGGGTTGATTTTGAGCAGGAATTAAGAAAAAGAAACATCCCTCTTTATTCCCTGGAAAATAAAATACCCCTGGCCGAATTTGATCTCATCGGCTTTTCCCTTCTTTATGAATTAAATTACAGCAATGTTCTGACCATTCTGGAATTGGGGCAGGTTCCTCTACTCGTTGAAGAGAGAACACTCCAGCATCCTCTGGTGGTAGCTGGTGGGCCGGCAGCCTTGAACCCGGAACCTCTGGCTGACTTTATGGACCTTTTTGTCTTTGGCGATGGGGAAGAGATCATTTTTAAAATTATAAACAGGTATCTTAAAGTCAAAGGCCAGGTTAAATCCAGAGAGGAACTCCTTCGCAGCTTCACTGATCTCAGGGGAGTGTATGTGCCGAGATTTTACCGTCCGCAGAAAACGGAAAGAAGTCATCTTCTGATTCCAGTGCCTGCTCCCGGCTTTCCAGAGAAGATTATAAAAAACGTCCTATTCCCGCTGGAAAAAGCTGCCCCGCCGGAAAAGGTCGTTGTGCCCAACATCCGCAGCGTTTTTGACCGCTTGCAGCTGGAAGTAGCCCGTGGTTGCCCGCAGAATTGTCGTTTTTGCCAGGCTACGGTTCTTTACTTTCCATATCGGGAAAGGTCGCTGGCTCAGACCGTCAGTTCTTCTTACCAGGGTTTAAAAGAAACAGGTTATGAAGACCTGTCTTTTAATGCTCTATCCGTGGGTGATTATGGGTTTCTGGAGAGAGCTATAGAAAACATCCTGCCTTATCTTGAAGAGAACAAAATTTCTGTTTCTCTTCCATCACTCCGTCCCGGGAAACTTTCCAGAAAAATAGTCGAGGATATTGTCAAAATCAGAAAAACCGGGTTTACGCTGGTACCTGAAGCAGGAAGCGAAAGGTTGCGGGCTATAATCAATAAAAAAATTTCCGACCAGGAACTGCTGGAAGCGGCCCGCTATGCTTTTGAAAACGGCTGGAGACTGCTAAAACTTTATTTCATGATCGGTTTACCTGGAGAAAAAGCTGAAGACCTGAAAGCCATTATTCAACTTATTGGTGAACTGGTGGAATTGGGGAAAAAGATCCTGGGCACCGCGCCTGGCATTAATTTAAGCGTTTCATCTTTTATTCCTAAGCCCCATACGCCTTTTCAATGGGTGGCCATGAATGAGGAAAAATTGCTGCTGGAAAAGCAGGCTTACATTAAAAGCAACATAAGGCGCTGGAAAAAAGTGGAGTTAAAAGAGCATCCGGTAAAAATTTCCATTCTGGAAGCAGTCTTTTCCCGTGGAGATAGGAGGTTAGGGGCTGTTTTAAGAGAAGCCCATGCCCAGGGAGCCAGGTTTGATGGCTGGTTGGATATGTTTCGACAGGATGCCTGGGAAAAAGCCTTTGACCGAACGGGAGTTGATTACCGGCAGTACTTGCAGGCTATTAGCCCGGAAGCTGCTCTTCCCTGGGATCTGGTAGAAACAGGGCTCAAGAAATCTTACCTGTTGGACGAGCTTAAAGCAGCTGCTTCTGAACAATTTACACCAGGATGTGGGGAAAGGAACTGTGGCCAGTGTTTGGCCTGCCTGTGGCCTGAATACAAGCTTTCTGTGAACGATACAATGAACATACCGGCTCCTGTTGTGCGAGCAAAAAAGGTCACCCCTGGTCGAGATAGCCAGATCTTTCGTTACCGGGCTGCTTACCAGAAAGAAGGTTTGGCCAGGTTTATTTCTCACAACGACCTGTTGGATCACCTGGAACGGGCCTTCAGACGGGCTGAAATTAAAATGGTTTTTTCTCAAGGATACCATCCGAAAATGCTAATTTCCCACGGTCCAGCTCTTCCTCTGGGAGCGGGAGCAAAGGCGGAAATTCTGGAATTCCAATCCTATGAAGTACTAAGACGGGATGAATTCCTGAAACGGATTAATGCCTGCCTTCCTTCAGGAATACGTTTCTCTGGCTTGAAAATGTGCAGCCAGTTTGACCGGCCAATTTTCCAGGATATTGAGCAAGTGGTTTATTCTCTGGATTTAAACGACCCAATTATTTCCGAAAAGGTGCCGGGCAGGGATAAGCAGGAAGAAGCCCTTACCGTATTGCCTCCTGAGTACCAGGAAAAGGTGAAAGTTAAGCTAGAAAACACCCGGCTTATATTTTTTGTCCAATTTGAGGCCCAGAAACCCATCCGCATTCAGGAAGTGATTGAAAAAATGCTGGGGGTGAAGAATTCAGTATACGCGCTGACCAGAGAATACCTGGTTTTTAAAGATGGAACCGATTCTCGTGCTCTTTAAAAACTCTTTTCGGTTGGCTGAAGTTCCGGGGTAGTTTTTAATTGCCTCGGTTTTTATTTTCCCAATCTTATTCTTTTTCTTTAATGCGACAGCTTTTTTCTATTACTTTGATTCCGGCCGGGCCGCAGCACAGATAAAGGTCCAGAGCTGAAAGGTTGGGCTCAAAAACTCCCCAGAACTGCGGATATGGCTGCTGCTGGTACTTGAGCAACAACACCCGAAAGCCGGCTTCTTTTATTTTTTTCAAATCCAGGTGTCTGGAGGCCAGGTAAGGCAGCAAGATTTCTTTTGCCCCTAACTTCCTGGCCAGGTCTATAAGTAACTGTTCTTTAGCGGATTTAAGGCCAAGTTCTGATTGGAAGACAAAAGGGGTATTAACCTGAAATTTTGTTTTTAACCAGGAACAGGATTCAAAAACCAGGGTAAGGAAATTGGAACCTGCTTTGCTGCCAAAGTCCTTAAAGGCTAAAACGGTTTCCTCCAGGTAAATAGAGGCCGAGTAAAAATGGCGGAGAAGAGAAAGGAAATTTTTCAGCCATTTCTCCGGCTGGTAGATGGTCAGCTGATTTATAGTCTGCAGACCA
>JACIYK010000066.1 GCA_014359965.1 Candidatus Aminicenantota bacterium | reverse complement strand
AGGCTATTTTGCTTTTTTTTACATTAATTTTGTGCCTGAATTTCTGCTTCCACCGCTTCTGTTTCGGGCAGCTCTTCTTTGAGGATAACATTGCGGTAATACCTGAAACCAGTTCCAGCAGGAATCAGTCTGCCCATAATGACGTTTTCTTTAATCTTTCGCAGATAGTCTACCTTTCCGTAGAGCGCAGCTTCTGTCAGTACTCTGGTGGTCTCCTGGAAAGAAGCTGCCGCAATAAAACTATCAGTACTTAAAGCACTCTTGGTGATACCCAGCAGCAGCGGTCGCGCTTTAGCTGGTTTGCCACCTTTTTTGATGACTTTTTCGTTTTCTTCCTGGAATTTGAACTTGTCAACCTGTTCATCAACCAAAAATTCGGTATCGCCCACTTCCTCAATTTTTACCCAGCGCAGCATCTGACGGATGATAATTTCAATGTGCTTATCGTTTATGGTAACACCCTGTAAGCGGTAAACTTCCTGGATTTCACGCAGGAGATACTCCGCCAGTTCTTTTTCACCGAGGACCTTAAGAATATCATGAGGGTTGATAGGACCATCCATTAGAGGAGTTCCGGCTTTGATCTTTTCGCCGTCAGAAACCAGCAGGTGGGCGCTCTTGGGCACCAGATATTCCTTGGCTCCACCTCTTTCGTTCCTGACCACCACCCGACGATAACCACGGACCAGGTCCCCTATCTGAACGATACCATCAATTTCTGAAATAACGGCCGGGTTCTTAGGCCGACGGGCTTCAAACAGCTCTTCGGCTCTCGGCAAACCACCAGTGATATCTTTTGTTCTGGCCACTTCTCTCGGGATTTTGGCCAGTATATCACCGGCATAAACCTCGTCGCCATCCTTGACTTCCAGGTTAGCACCCTTGGGTAAGAAATATCTTTTCTTGACTACCGGTTCGCCGTTTTCATCCTTTGCCTTCGGGTCTATGATTTCCACCATCGGCTGCAGCTTTTCATCCTTGGGGTCAGTAATAACCTGGGTAATCAAGCCGGTGAAATCATCCCTGATTTCTTCCATGGAAACACCCAGGACCACGTCCCGGAAGCGAACTTTTCCTGATTCTTCGGTCAGGATGAAGGTGCTGAACGGATCCCATTCGGCAAATTCCTGCCTGGCTTTAACCCGTTCTCCGTCTTTGAGCAGGACTTTGGCACCGTAAGGAACCTGATAATGTTCAACTTCTCTTCCACGGTGATCAAGAATGGCAATGCTGGCGTTCCGGTTGACCACTACCACTGCCCCTTCTCGGTTAGTTATCCAGGACAGATTATTGAACTTAATGGTACCGTCATTCTTGGCTTCCAGCTTGGATTTTTCCGCACCGCGCATGGCAATACCACCAACGTGGAAAGTTCTCATGGTCAGCTGGGTACCAGGTTCACCGATGGACTGAGCCGCTATGATACCCACCGCTTCGCCCAGGTCTACCAGACGGCCGGTGGCCATATCCCGACCGTAACAGAGCTGACAGACACCACGCTTTGACTCACAGGTCAGAACTGAGCGTATTTTTACTCTTTCAATACCGATGTTCTGAATCTTTTCGGCAATCTCTTCGGTAATTTCCTGATTCATATCAACGATAACTTCTCCAGTATCTGGATGTACAATTCTCTCCAGAGAAATACGACCGACAATTCTATCAATAAAAGGTTCAATAATTTCACCGTTTTCAACAATGGCGCTTACGTTGACTCCTTTTAAAGTTCCGCAATCATGCTGGTCAACAATAACTTCCTGCGCCACATCCACCAGCTTTCTCGTCAGGTAACCAGAATTAGCCGTCTTTAAGGCTGTGTCAGCCAGACCTTTTCTGGCACCATGGGTAGAAATAAAGTATTGCAACACGTTGAGGCCTTCGCGCAGGTTAGAAGTGATGGGAGTTTCTATAATCTCACCAGAAGGTTTGCTCATCAAACCTCTCATGGCTGCCAGCTGACGGATTTGCTGTTTGTTACCTCTGGACCCAGAATCAGCCATAATGAACAAAGGATTGAGCTTCTTTTCTACAAAGCTAACCCGCTTCATCTTGTCCATCATCGCGTTGGTAACTTTATCAGTAACTGCAGTCCAGATTTCTACCACCCGGTTGAACCTCTCACCAGAAGAAATTGTTCCTTCACGGTATAGTTTTTCAATTTCTTGCACTTCTTTTTCTGCTTTTCTGATGATTTCTTCTTTTTCTTCTGGAATCATGAAGTCTTCAATGCCCAGGGAGAAGCCGGCAGAGGTAGCATATTTGAAGCCGAGATCCTTCATCTTGTCCAGCATTTCTGTGGTCTTTTCCAGTCCGGCCTTCAGGTAGACATAATATACCAGGCTTTCCAGACCCTTCTTCTTAAAAAGACCGTTGATAAAAGGCAATCCCTCTGGGAGAACGCTGTTGAAAATAATTCTGCCGGGAGTAGTTTCAATTAGTTCATTCTTCAGATAAGTTACAGGGCAGCTGACCACTGCCTGGTCATCGTAGAAGGCTTTGAGGTTCATGAAAGGCCCTGAATACCTGACTTTAATCCGACAGTGAAGGGACACTTCCTTGGCTTCATAAGCCAGCAGCACTTCATCAAAAGAAGCAAATATCCGGCCCTCACCCTTTTCGCCTTTCTGCTCAAGCGTGAGGTAATAGCTTCCAAGAACCATATCCTGGCTGGGTATAGCCAGTGGACGGCCATGGGCAGGAGACAGAATGTTGTTGGAAGAAAGCATCAAAGTGTGAGCTTCAATCTGAGCTTCTACGGAGATAGGCACATGAACAGCCATTTGGTCTCCGTCAAAGTCGGCATTGAAAGCAGCGCAGACCAAAGGATGTATCTGAATAGCCTTGCCTTCAATCAGAACAGGCTCAAAGGCCTGAATACCGAGGCGATGAAGCGTGGGAGCACGGTTAAGCAAAACTGGATGTTCTCTGACGACCTCTTCCAGACAATCCCAGACTTCTGGTCTCTCCTGTTCGTGCCATTCCCGCGCTACTTTTACCGAGGGAACTAGTCCTTCCTTTTCCAACTTGTGGAAAATAAAGGGCTTGAACAGCTCTAAGGCCATCTTCTTGGGCAAACCGCACTGGTGGAGCTTGAGTTCTGGACCAACCACGATAACTGAACGTCCTGAATAATCAACTCTTTTACCAAGCAAATTCTGTCTGAATCTTCCCTGCTTGCCGCGCAGAGCTTCACTCAGTGATTTTAGCGGCCGGCGGTTAGCGCCTAAATGAACTCGGCCGCGACGGCCGTTATCAAACAGAGCATCAACCGCTTCCTGGAGCATTCTTTTTTCGTTGCGGATGATCAACTCTGGAGCCTTGAGCTCAATCAATTTTTTCAAACGATTGTTGCGGTTAATAACTCGGCGGTAGAGGTCATTAAGGTCAGAAGTAGCGAAGCGTCCACCATCCAGTCTGACGAGAGGTCTGAGATCTGGTGGAATAACTGGAATCACATCCAGAACCATCCATTCTGGTCTATTACCTGACTTTTTCAGTCCCTTGAATACTCTTAACCTCTTAGCATAACGAAGCTTCTTCTGCTGAGAGGTTTCCTTTTTCATGGCCCGGCGGAGCTTTTCAGTTTCTTTATCAATATCTATCTTCTCCAGCAGCTTCTTAATGGCTTCAGCTCCCATGCCGGCTTCAAATTTATTTCCCCATTTTTCCCGGGCTTCACGGTATTCGTCTTCGGTCAGCAGCTGTTTCTCTTTTAAAGTAGTCTCACCGGGATTAGTGACGATATAGGCTTCAAAATAAAGAACTTTTTCCAGTTCTTTTATGGTCATATCCAGTACCAAACCGATGCGGCTGGGCGGGCTCTTAAAAAACCAGATATGAGCCACGGGAGAAGCTAGCTGGATATGTCCCATTCTTTCGCGGCGGACTTTGGACTTGGTCACTTCCACACCGCAGCGCTCACAGATGATGCCCTTGTATTTCATACGCTTGTACTTACCGCACAAGCATTCATAATCATTGATCGGGCCAAAAATCTTAGCGCAGAAAAGGCCATCTTTTTCTGGCTTAAAAGTCCGGTAGTTTATGGTTTCCGGCTTGGTCACTTCTCCCCAGGACCAGCTTTTTATCTTCTCAGGAGAGGCAATACTGATTCTGACCCGGTCAAAATCAATCTTAGGTCTGGTGCTTGATGATTGCCTTATCTCCATCATAATTCTCCTTTAGCTCCCTGTGGTATGGAAATACCCCAGGGCAAAGCTTCTTCTCTTTCACCTTTGAGAAGTTCTATATTTAAGCACAGTCCCTGCAGCTCTCTTATTAACACGTTAACCGATTCTGGCAGGCCTGGCTGAAAATCAAGATCACCCTTCACTATGGCTTCGTACATCTTAGCCCGGCCTTCGACATCATCAGACTTAACGGTCAATATTTCCTGCAGAGCATAAGCTGCACCGTAAGCTTCCAGGGCCCAAACTTCCATTTCTCCAAACCTCTGGCCGCCGAACTGCGCCTTTCCACCTAGAGGCTGCTGGGTGATGAGAGAATAAGGTCCGGTAGAACGGGCGTGAATCTTATCATCAACCAGGTGATAGAGCTTCATCATGTAGATATAGCCGACTGTTACTTCCTGGTCAAAAGGTTCACCGGTCATACCATCATACAGCCTGATCTTACCTGTTTCGGGCAATCCGGCTTTCCGCAACAACTCTTTTATCTCTTCCTCAGAAGCACCATCAAAAACTGGTGTGGAAAGCCAAAGGTTTAGCTTTTGGGCTGCCCAGCCGGCATGAGTTTCCAGAATCTGACCGAGGTTCATACGAGAAGGAACACCCAGTGGGTTGAGAACTATATCCACTGGCGTGCCATCAGGTAAACGAGGCATATCTTCTACCGGTACGATTTTGGCAATTACACCCTTATTACCATGGCGACCGGACATCTTATCGCCCACTGACAGCCTTCTCTTCATAGCAATGAACACTTTTACTACCTGAATTACACCCGGGGCCAGCTCATCACCTTTCTTCAGTGTCTCCACTTTTTCTTTAAATTCAGCTTTAAGAGCCTCGATTTGACGCCTTACCTTGCGGTCCAGATCTTTAATTTTTTCATCTCTTTCCGCATTAGCTGGCAGTTTCAACTCTTCCAGGTCTTTCAGGTCCTTGAATTCAATTGTATCCAGAAGTTTTTCTGTAAGTTTCGTACCTTTGGGTATGGTAATGTTATTTATCTTTGCATTCTTTCCTACTAGCTCACCTTTTATTAGGTTTTTAATGCGGCGCCATTTTTCTTTTTCCAAAATGGCAATCTCATCCTCCAGATTGCGCTTCATCTTGGCAATTTCTTCTTTCTCAATAATCTTGGCTCTCTCATTCTTTTCCTGTCCACGACGGGTAAAGATACGGACGTCAATAACCGTTCCTTCTATACCTGGAGGACAGTAAAGTGAAGCATCTTTAACATCCAGAGCCTTTTCTCCGAAAATGGCTTTTAACAGTTTTTCTTCTGGGGTAAGCTGAGTTTCGCCTTTGGGCGCCACCTTGCCAACCAGAATATCACCTGGTTTTACATAGGCACCAATGCGCACTATGCCGTTCTCGTCAAGGTTGCGTAGTAGGTTTTCAGAAACATTGGGGATATCCCTGGTTATTTCCTCTGGTCCAAGTTTGGTATCGCGAGCCTCAACCATCTCTTCCACAATGTGGATAGAAGTGAAAACATCTTCTTTTATAAGTCGTTCGCTGACAATGATAGCGTCTTCAAAGTTGTACCCGCGCCAGGACATAAAAGCACAGAGAATATTGCGACCCAGAGCCAGCTCACCTTTATCAGTACAAGAAGCATCAGCCAGAATCTGCCCTTTAACTACCCGATCACCCTTTTTCACGATTGGTCTCTGGTTGATACAGGTGTTTTGGTTGGTTCTCAAGAATTTAGTTAGCAGGTAAAGGTCAGTACCCAGCTCATAGAGGTTGCTTTCTTTTTCGTCAACCCTGACAATTATTCTTTCAGCGTCAACGAATTCTACCACACCGGAACGACGGCAAACCACCACATCACCCGACCCCTTGGCCACGATGTGTTCCATGCCAGTGGCAACTATAGGCGCTTCAGGCTTCAACAGAGGCACAGCCTGACGCTGCATGTTGGAACCCATCAGAGCACGGTTGGCATCATCGTGCTCAAGAAAAGGAATTAGAGAAGCAGAAAGGGACACCAGCTGCTTCGGCGAGACATCCATGAAATCAATTTCATCGCGGTGAAGAATTCTGAAGTTGCCGCGATCGCGAGCACTCACGTACTCCTGCTTAATATAGCCACGGCTGTCCAGTACTACGTTGGCCTGGGCAATTTTGTAATTTTCTTCTTCCCAGGCAGTCAGGTAGAAAATAAAGGGTTCATAAATGGGCAGGCTTTTCCCCTTCTGGTTCTTAAGTCCTTCAACTACTTTTTCTATTTCTTCTTTGCGGACCAGCTGGCCTGTTCGGTAGTCAGTACTCCCAGGATGAAGAATTTTCACATAATCAACTACCCGGCCCTTTTCCACTTTACGGTAAGGCGTTTCAATAAAGCCGTATTCGTTGATTCGGGCATAGCAGCTCAAAGAAGAAATCAAACCGATGTTCGGGCCTTCTGGCGTCTCAATGGGACATATTCTTCCGTAATGGGAAGCCTGAATATCACGGACTTCAAACCCGGCTCTTTCCCGACTTAGACCTCCTGGGCCTAGGGCACTCAGCCTTCTTTTATGAGTGAGTTCGGCCAAAGTGTTAATCTGATCCATAAACTGAGAAAGCTGAGAACTACCGAAAAATTCTTTCAGGGCAGCAATTACCGGCTTGGAATTTATCAGCTCTTGGGGCATGGCGGTGGAAAGGTCTGAACTGACGGTCATCTTTTCTTTTATGGTTCTTTCCATCCTGGTCAGTCCGATGCGGAAAGCGTTTTCCATCAGTTCACCAACCGGTCTAACCCGCCGGTTGCCCAGGTGGTCGATATCATCAACCGTACCTTCACCATTCTTCAGATTCAAAAGATAACGAACGACTTTTATATAATCTTCTTTAGAGAGGATCCTGTCGCTCAGGTCTTCTGGTCCAGATTTTCTCTCAGATTCAGCGATTAAGTCTTTACGAGGATCTTCCAGACCCAGCTTCAGGTTGAATTTTTTTCGGCCGATGCGTGAGAAGTTAAACTTCTGGGGGTTAAAGAACATATTTTCGAACAGAGCTTGCGCCGATTCTTCAGTATGGGGTTCACCAGGTCTCAATTTTTTGTAAATTTCACTCAGAGCTTGCTGACGATCCTTCTTGGGATCCTTTTTCAAAGTGTTCAGAATCACTTGGGCGGCTTCATCTTCACCCGGGAAGAAAACCTCAAATGGCTCACCTCTATTAGTCAGATATTCAACCTGTTCAGCAGTCAGCTCTTCGGCAACTCTGACTTTTCCTTTTATAGAAGTTAGTGAATGAGCACCTTCCAGGTCTTTTCTGCTGGCTTTAATCTTTTCTACATTGTTATCCTGTAGTTTCTTAAGGATATCAGCATCAATTCTGGTACCGGCTTTTACCAAGGGAGTTCGCTGATTTCCTGGTGCATACACATCTTCGCTAACGGTCCGGCCGATTAAACTTTCGCTTACTTTCCAGTAGAGCTGACCATCAACCGGAATTAATTCATAGGATTTGTAGAACTGTTTAATGATTTCTTCATCGGTGCTGAAGCCAAGAGCTCTTAAGAAAACAGTAGCCAGAAATTTCTTCTTACGGTCCAGGCGAACCCACAAAATGTTCTTGGGGTCATTTTCAAACTCCACCCAGGCACCACGGTAAGGAATTATTTTGGCAATGTACTGTCCTTTAAATTCACCAGGCCGGAAGAAGATGCCAGGCGACCTCTGGAGCTGACTGACAACAACTCTTTCTACCCCGTTAAAAATAAAAGTCCCCTTTTCCGTCATAAGGGGGATGTTGCCAAAGTAAACTTCCTGCTGCTTGATGTGTTTCAGCCTCTTGGTCTTGGTGGCCGGGTCTTTCTCCCAGGAAACCAGCTGGACCTTTAGCTTCAAAGGAGCTTCGTAGGTATAACCTTTCTGGATGCATTCCAACGGGCTGTATTTAATCTTCAGCGAAACTTTATCTCCACAGTAATCACAGAGGGGAAGTTCTACTTTGCTGCTGCCGCAGACCGGACAGATTGGTTTATCACTGTTCATAGCTTCCGAGGGCAGAAGCTGTCCGCAGGACTTGCAACGGGGGCGCGAATTCTCTACTCCTTTAAGCCTGCCACACTTGCATTCCCAGTCACCAATGGTGTAGCTAATAAATTGAAGCTCGGTCGTTTCCTTAAAATCGCTTATCGGGAAAACGTCCTTAAAAGCAGCCTGTAGCCCGACATCTTTTCTCTCTTCGGGCAACAGGTCCATCTGCAGAAATTCCTCGTAGGATTTACGCTGAATCTCCAGCAGATCTGGCAGGGGAAAGGGTGATTTTATTTTAGAAAAATCTACCCTTTCTCGATAGGTATTTTTTTGTTGATCAAGCATGGTGGCTCTCTACAGAAAGAGTTTATCAGTCAAATTTTTATTCATAAAAATAATTTTTGTCTTAGCCAAGGTTATTTAATTTCTACCGTGGCTCCGACTTCAGCAAACTTGGCCTTGATAGCCTCAGCCTCTTCCTTGCTGACGCCTTCCTTCAAGGTCTTGGGCACACTGTCAACAAAGTCCTTGGCTTCTTTCAGGCCAAGATTAGTGACTTCGCGGACTACTTTGATGACCTGAATCTTCTGGGCACCCACATCTTTTAGGATAACGTCAAAGGAGGTCTTTTCTTCCGCTGGTTTGGCTTCAGCCGCCGGAGCTGCTGCTCCCGCCATCATCACCGGAGCAGCCATTGCCGCGCTGATGCCGTAGCGAGTTTCAAACTCCTTAATGTAATCAACCAGTTCCAATACTGTCAGGTTGTCCAGATGAGCGAAAAACTGTTCTTTGGTGAGTTTTTCTTGTTTTTCCATTGATCTCCTCTCCTTTACTTGAGCTTAGTTCAAGGGATAATCCCTCAACTCTCTTTTTTATCCTTGAGAGCACTCATCAGCCGGCCCATGTTAACCAGGGGCGTCTGTAGCGTTCTCAAGAATTGAGTTAACGGGTATGACATCATATACCCGATCTTGCCGATAAGGTCCATTTTGGAATTCAGCTTGATGATTTCCGAGAACACCTCGGGAGCCAAATATTTACCTTCCACCAGTCCGGCTTTAATCTCCAGGACTTTCCCCTGCTCGGAAAAATCCTTCAGGAGCTTAGCCAGGGCAATGGGATCCCTGTCAGTGAAGGCCAGAGCTGTATTTTTCTGGAAATAAGGCTTGAGTTCCGGAAACTTATCACCTATAGCCTTCAACGCCAGTCTGTTTTTTACCACTTTAATTCTAAAATTATTACGTTTCAGAGTTTTTCTCAGCTCGACCATCTTCCAGACCGGCATCTGTTTGTAATCAATGAGATAGCAGGTGTCGTACTTATTAAAAGCTTCTTCCAGTTCTTTGGCGATTTTGATTTTGGCTTCTTTTTTCACTGTCGGACTCCTATTTCTCTAAAACTTCTTCAGAAATTTTAAAGGATGGCCCCATGGTGGACGAGACATAGATTGATTTAATGTATTTGCCCTTGGCTGCCGGCGGTTTAGCCTGGATGACCGCCTGGATAAAAGCCTTAATGTTATCCACCAGCTTCTCTTCCGGGAATGAGACCTTGCCTACGGCGGCATGCACAATGCCTGTTTTATCTACTCTAAATTCCACTTTACCGGCCTTTATTTCTTCAATGGCCTTCTTGATATCAAAAGTCACTGTGCCGGCCTTAGGGTTAGGCATCAAGCCTTTGGCACCGAGAATTCTACCCAGCTTACCCACACTTCTCATCATATCAGGTGTGGCAATCACTACATCAAAATCAATCCACCCCCCGGCTATCTTCTCAATAATATCCTCAGCCCCCACATAATCAGCTCCCGCTTCTTCTGCTTCCTTAATCTTTTCGCCGGAGGCAATGACACAGATCTTTTTGGTCTTGCCGGTGCCGTGAGGCAGTACCACCGTTCCCCTGACCATCTGGTCAGAATACTTTGGATTAACCCCCAGACGAATAGCCACATCCACCGATTCGTCAAACTTGGCGTATTTAGCATCCTTTAAAAGTTTGACGGCTTCCTCGATGGTGTACTCTTTCGTCTCATCTTTTAAACTTCTAGCTTTGAGATAGTTTTTACCACGTTTACTCACTGACGATCTCCAATCCCATATTTTTGGCAGTACCTTCAATACAGCGAATAACGGCTTCCAGATCATCAGTGTTCATGTCCGGAAGCTTAATCTTGGCAATTTCTTCAATTTGTTTTCTGGTTACCTTCCCCACTTTTTCTTTATTGGGGGAGCCAGAACCTTTGGCAATACCCGCCGCCTTTTTCAGCAAATAAGAGGCCGGAGGCGTCTTGGTCACAAAAGTGAAACTACGGTCTTTATACACAGTCACCAGTACTGGAACAATCGTCCCCTCTTCTAGATTTTTAGTTCGGTCGTTAAACTGACGAACAAAGTCCATAAGGTTAACACCGTGGGGAGCCAGAGCTGGACCAACCGGCGGAGCAGGACTGGCTTTTCCAGCTTCAATCTGTAGCTTAACTTTGGCAACAACTTCCTTTGACATAGGTTCCTCCTAGATTTTTTCCACCTGCAGAAATTCCAGTTCCACTGGAGTGGAGCGGCCAAAGATAGTGACCATAACCTTGAGGGTATTGCGCTCGTGGTTAACTTCTTCCACAATACCATTAAAATTGTAAAAAGGACCATCAATAATTCTGACCGCTTCACCCTTTTCAAAGGTGTGTTTTGGTTTCGGTTTTTCTGAAGTGACTTCCATATGATGGATAATCTTGCTTACCTCTTCAGGGCTCAGAGGAGTCGGTTTTCTGCCAGAACCAACAAAACCTGTAACTTTGGGTATCTGCCTGATCATCAGCCAGGTTTCGTCGGTCATCTCCATTTCTACCAGAATATAACCGGGATAAGGCTTCTTGGTAGTGACTACCTTTTTACCACCACGAATTTCCACCACATCTTCAGTTGGTATGACAATCTGGCCAATCTTGTCTTCCAGCTTCATCTCAGCTGCTTTGAGACGGATTGATTCGGCCACAAAATTCTCAAAGCCAGAGTAAGTGTGAATTACGTACCAGTTCTTGGCCATTTATATCCCTATCTTATCCCAATAAATTTTTAATCTGAACAATAACCCAAGAAAATATAACATCTACAAAAAACAGATAGAACCCGAAAAAGAAGATAGCTATGATGACTATAATGGTTGTGCCGTAAACTTCCTGTTTGGTCGGCCAGGTCACTTTTTTTAGCTCTGACCGAACATCTTTAAGGTAATTCACTAACCTTTTGTACCACGGTAACTTTTCACTCATTTTGCCTATCGCCTTTTATCCCTTTTTCTGGCGGGTGAGGCAGGACTCGAACCCGCAGCCTGCGGTTTTGGAGACCGCTGCTCTAGCCAATTGAGCTACTCACCCTCCGTTTTCTCGTTATCACTTAACTTCTTTATGGAGTGTATGCTTCCGGCAGAATGGGCAGAACTTTTTAAGCCCTAACCTTTCTGTTTGCTTCTT